>DDWD01000156.1 GCA_002345825.1 Bacteroidales bacterium UBA2295 | reverse complement strand
AACGAACATAGCGAGAGTAACCGACTGTTTATCAGGAAATCCCCCGCATTGGGTACTCCCCTTGTTGTAGCCCGTAGTTAATTAATCGTCAATCAATTGTTTTTCTGAATTTTGAAATGGTTTCTTCAACGTGATTTAATTCAGCTATCCATTCAAGCAAGTCCTTATTCAGCCACTCAATTCCTTCAATAATTTCGTCCTTATAAGAATTCAAAACATTTAAATTCCAAGTAATTGCTTGGTGATGAAAGATTCTATTTCTTGATTTTCTAATTCCGTTAAATTTGGAACTCATTGTTTTTCTTTTTCTTATATTTTTCAGACAATTAGGAAACGTTAATCTCAAGTTTTTCCATAAAGTCATTTCAAATTTTGTGTCAAACAATGATGTCCAAAATCCGAATGATAGTTCAGAAATTATTCTTCCTGGTGTTATTTCTTTTTTTTCAGAGTAGATATTTGTCTTTGCTTGTGATATTCTGTCAATTTGAAATCTAGTTGCAAATTTTACAAAATCTTTATTGTCATACCATTCTTTATCGTTAAATCTTTTAGTCAGTTGATAATCAATAGATTTTCTTAAGCCAATTTCTAATACAGCCAGTAATGGGTAAAAAGATTCAGATATAAGGATGTTGCTTTTATAATGAGCAATTGCTTTTGCTAGGTCATTCTTATGGTAATTCAAATAAGGTTCAAGTCTTTCTTTCGAAATTATTCTTTCAACTATTGCATTGTTATCCATAAATGTATTACCTTTGTATTGTAGTCCCGGTGATTCCTCTCCCAGTTTTTATGCTGGTGATGAAGCCGGGTTTTTTGTTTTACATTGTTAAAGATAATCTTTCCGTTTCAAATTTCTAATTCATTTTTCGTCTAAACTCACTATAGAAGCTCTGCAGGTGCGTCGTCCTATATGGGCTAAAACTTGTAGGCATGTTTACCCATAATCAAATAAAACATTATTGAGATAGCCCAAAACAAATAGTCCTTGGTGATTCACCAAGGACCATTTTCTAAGGTATATTTATTTCTTTGATAAAAAGATGCTTTTTGTTTACTGCGAAAAGAAGAAGTTGTTCAATTCGTAGATATCCTCCACGCTCATGTTCAGCGTTCCATCAAAGAATGATTCAATGGCGCTCATGAGCTCCTGAAACGATATGTACCCGTCACCATCTCTGTCAACTGATTTGAATTTTGCTGGGATTACTCCAGGGGTAAAGCTAATGCTGCGGGTCCATATTGGGGCTACAGGAATCATAGTGGCATCCTCGCGGCGAACGGCGGTTGGTTTCTCGAACATTTGCGCAAGCACATCGGGCGACATTTGTACACCTTTGTCATCGACAATGGTTCCGGGAGGTGTGTTGGGTTCCTCGTCCATATGGTCGGGTATGCCATCCAAATCAACATCAAATGGGCAACCCAGCGAGTCAACGGCTACACCAGCAGGGGTGTCGGGGCATTCGTCCAGCCTATCGAACACGCCATCCATATCCTGGTCGGCGAACATAACTTCGTAGTCAACATCTTCTAACTCCGCAAATAGTAGGTCTACCCTAATCATCTCCGGATCGGAGAACAGGTCGAAGTTGAGCGAGAAGTTGGTGAACATAAACATATCGTTACCACCAAATTTTCCTGGAATACCAAATCGTTCGGCAACCTTTGGGGTGAAGTTATCTAGCAAATCGGTAAAGGTGTAATGAACCGATGTGGCAACCCTTAAGTTGATTCGGTATGAAAGGAAAAAGTCGAAGCCAACCTCAATCGGAAAAACAACCGTGGTTTGGGGGTATTCAAAACCCTCTATTGACTCATAAAGTTTGGCGTTCTTTATATCGGTTTCAAATTCCTTATCAAATGGAATAATTCCGGCATTAAACGAATTCGGATCGCTTTGTGGTAAATTTCTCATAGTTCCGTCGTCCCAAAAATGGTAGTACGATCCGTTTTCGCTTCTTATGTTGGTCTGAAAGCGGCTGAAAATAAACGGTGAAATTCCAACGGAGAGGAATGGTCGGAAGCGCTTGGTTTTGCCAAAGAAATGGCCAAAATTATACTCTGCGCTTATGCCAAACTCAAAGAATTCGGTTTTAAAAGATGAGTTATGGTACACCGGAATCAAATCATCGTCAACGGAAAGCAGGGTGGGGTCTTGTTGCAGCAATCTCGAAATTTCGAAATCGTGCCCCTGCATATTCCCATACATAAAGAAAAAGTTCAGCTTGTAATAGTTGTTCTTACCAAATAGCGTTGAGATGTTGAATTTGTATGCTAAATCGCCAAGAAGCGGGTTTTTTCCAGGATTTCTAATGTCGCCTAGAAAGTGAACAATGCCACTACCTAAGGAAAGCACTGGTTTGTAAACTGGATTTTCAACCTCAACCTCCTGGGTAAGCAAGCTAGTGTAGTAGTCCTCGTCGTCTTCCTGAGCAGATGCCAATGGGCCAAAAGCCATGAGTGAGGCAAGGGCTACACAAAAAAATATGTACTTTTTCTTTATCATTATCAACTCAAATAGTTATGGTACTTACTTGTACCATTGCTGATTGGTAATCATAAGAGCCTCCTGCACGGTTATGCGAGTTCCGTTATTGTACGCTGCTACAAAAGCATCGTCAATAGGGGTGGTTGACCATATATCGTTTCGCCTATCGCGGGCCAGCTTGTATTCTCCAAACGAACCAATGGAGTATTTGTACCATCCCTCATGGCGCTCGGTACGAACATCTTCTGTTATTTTTAGCCGTTGGAAATATCGTTTTATATCCACCAAGCGGTGACCTGCTGCAATTTGTACCCGGTAGTAAACACCTTCCTCGGGCTCTAAAAGGTAGGCCATATCAAGTTCCTTTTGTTGAGCGGCACGAGGGCGTTTGTCTTGGATTTCTTGAAACTGAACGGGAATCTCACGACCACCATCGGCTCCAGAGTAGCTACTGCTGGTTGGTACGCCTTCGGTAGCTGGCGACACTATACTTGGCACAGGAGTGGAGGCAATTATACCATCGAGGTTTTGTGGGTCAAGGTTCGAAAGGTCAACATCGCGTTGGATAATATCAATAACCTGGGTTAGGTCGTTGAGGATAAATGAGAAAGTGCCTTTTATTGCAAGGTCTGTTGTGCCTTCTCCGTTTGCAGGGCTAAGCCTGTAATTGACAACGAATTTGGGTTCGGGAGGCAGGTTCATCCAAAGGAATTTTGCCTTTTGATCTTTAAAAGTGAAAATGGCATCGCGGGTCGATAGTGCTTCTGCGGTATAGCCATCTGGAATATCCTCTTCTATCTTGGCAAATTTATCGGCCGATCCCCTGTTTACCAAGATATTTACCAGCATATCGTTTCCCTCGCCAGTGAATGCTGGTGTTTGACGTATGCACCTTACGTTGCTTGCTAGGAGCGAGACTGGGGGTTGGTAAGGGATGGTTTGTTGGAACTCCGATATGTCTACAATTAGATTTGGATTTACCGTGGTAGATGGGCGGATGGTGATTTTCTTCGTATCTACCTCTACCGACTTTCGGTCGTTCCCATCGATATATGAGAATAAGCCATCGAGTGAGAATGAACCCTTTAACCTTTCATCAACCTTTACTTTGTAGGTAATGGTGATCTGATCGTCGGCGGGAAGCCTAAGCCATATAAATTTTACGTTTTGATCTTCAAAAGCAAAGCTTGCGTTCTTATTGTCAACCACCTGAGCGGTAAGTCCCCGGGGAAGTTCTTGTTGGAATCGAGCAAAACTCTCGGCTCCACTTTTGTTTAGGGTTATCTCAATATTGAACTCAGCGCCAGCATTTACCTCGCTGGGAGCCTTAAGTTGCAAGGATACGTCGCTAGGAAACAGTATGTTGGCTAGCATTATCCCCAGCATATTGAGTAAAACGACTACATACTTAACCATACTGGTTGCGCTTTATGTTTAATTAACGGCACCTAAACCGGTGTATTTGTTTACAATATTAGCAAATAAAACCAATAGATTCCTAACAAACCGTTGCAAATATTGCACTTTGTTGATTATTTTTCGCAATTGTTAAAAACTTTTTCGCCTTGGGTTTGCCCATAAGTTGAATTCTTTTTGGCTGGTTTGATGTCGATAATATGCAACTGCATAGGTGCTTAGCTGGCTATTTGTATGAGAAAGTGCTGCCGCCCAAAAACTCCCGTAAAATGGATGTAGGTGGGATTTCCTCATCGGGAATTCGCACAAAAAAGTTTAAAAATTTCATGAGTCGTCGGGCTTCGGCGTATTCGGGTTCGTTCATGGGGACTTCCCGTAGAATTGGCTCAGCATAAGTTTTTAGTATTCCAAACTCGTACAGAAGTGCAGAGTTAAACATCACATCCGCTTCTTCTTGGTATGGGAATATATTGTGATCCTCGCCCCGACGAACACTATCCCAACGAGAGATAGTGTCGAGTGCGCTGTAGCCTCTGTATTTGTAATCGCGAATTATTCTTCTAATCAATCGGTTGTCGGTAGTGGGTATTCGGTTGTTGCCATCTATCGACAGCGATGTAAGAGCTGAAATGTAGATCAAAAACTTCTTCTCGGGTTCAATTAGCGGGGTGAGGTTTGGGTTGAGGCCATGAATACCCTCGATGATGATAATACCGTTTTGCTCTATTTGAAGGCTTGTGTTGTCGTAGAATCTCTTGCCTGTCTCGAAAGAAAATTTGGGCAAATCTACTTTTTCCCCATTGAGCAGATCTACCAGGTTATTGTTGAATGTATCAATATCAAGAGCTCCCAGCGATTCGAAATCGTACTCACCATGCTCGTCGAGCGGAGTCTGTTCCCTGTCGACAAAGTAATTGTCGAGCGATATAGTGTGCGGTGCAAGCCCCATTACTTTAAGCTGTATTGCAATTCGCTTGGCAAAGGTTGTTTTGCCCGATGACGAAGGGCCTGAAATAAGAACAATTCTCACATCATCCTTTCGGCTGTATATTTGGTCGGCAATTTGAATTACTTTGCGTTCATGCAGTGCTTCGGATATTTTTATCAGCTCGCTGGTATTCCCATCATGCACCTGCTGGTTAATGGCGGCTACTGTATCTACACCAAGGATTTCGACCCACTCCTTATATTCCTGGAAGATATCGAACATCTTGTTCTGCAATACAATATCTTCTAGCTCAATTGGATTAATGCGCTTGGGCACCATGAGGAGCATACCCTCGTAGTATTTTACCAAATCGAATTTTTTAAGGTAACCTGTGGATGGTACAAGGCAACCATAAAAATAATCGGCAGTATTGTTGATATAGTACACAGAGGTGTACATGGTGGCGCGGGTTTCGAAAAGGCTTGCCTTCTCTTCCTGACCATTTGCTCTATACATCTGAACTACATCCTTGGTGAGCACTTTATCGCGCCTAATGGGCAAATCCTGTTCAACAATTTCGCGCATCCTGTCGCCAATGCCAAAAATCAGGGGGAGCTCAATGGGCGTGTACATTCCCTCAATCTCACAGTAAAAGCCCTTCGATACCGAGTGCTCAACCTGTACCCTTGCTCCGGGAACTACATCGCTAACAGCTTTTTGCAGCACAAAAAACAGGCTGCGCTGGTACATGCGCATGCCGTCGGGGTGTGTAATATCAATAAACCGAACGCTTTTGGGGCTATACACTTCGTAATCGAGCTCCTTAATTTCGTTGTTAACCATTGCGCCAAGTATCGGATGCTCAAGCTCTAGTCCAAATGCTTTGGCTATTTCTAGCAGGTTTAGCCCTGGTTTTAAGTTTTTTCGCTCTTTCGTATTCTCGCAAATTACCTCAACGTCTTTTCTCATAGGGTTTAATCTATATTGTGGTTCACAAAGTTATCATCATTTTTATAGCGAAGTGCGCAATGACTCCTAAATGCTATTGAACCTCAAATATACAAAATACATGTTTGGTTGTGTGGGTTTGGTTCCCAATTACCTTTCGGTAGGTATGCGGTATCTCTTAAGTCTATCTTCAGAACAATGAATTTTGACGTGTTAATATTGGAAAAACTGTTGAATGGTTTGGAATATTTTGTTATGATGTGTGATTTTTCCGAGAATTTTATGGATATTGGCCTATAATTTGTTTGAGCACAACAGAATATCTAGCCTCTAAAACCTAACTAAATTAACTTACTATGAAACAGATGAAATTTGCAGCAGTTGCAATGCTTGTTGCTATGTCGTTCAATGCTTGCGATTTAATTGATCCAGATGATGAAGGGAACATCATCTTGGTAAACGAAGACATTACCGCTCCCACAACTTGGGAAAGTTCCAAGGTTTACGTTGTGGAACATGGCGTTACTGTTGATGCTAATCTTACCATTGAGCCCGGTACTGTTATTAAGTTCAAACCCTATGCTTATCTAAGCTTCGGATATTCCGAGAGTATGACTTTAATAGCCAATGGAACAGAAGAGAATCCAATTGTTTTTACTGCTGAAGCATCATCTCCTGCAGCCGGAGCATGGCAAGGGATATGGCTTGAGGGCAATGTGCTGTCAAACAGTTCTATGTCGTACTGTACGATAGAGTATGCGGGTAATGAGAATTATCCCGCAGTCAATCTGGAAACAAAAATCAGTTTTAATAACAATACCATCACCAACGCAAAGAAGAAGGGTGTTTATACACATGAAGGATTTGGCTCATTTCTAGGAAACACAATTGAAACTACAGCCGATCATGCAATTGAGATATCATGTGAGGATGTTCACACGCTTGGTGTTAATAATGCCATTACATGTAATGATGGATATGGTATAATGGTTACTTATGGCGATATGGATGACAATACTGCGGTTACCTGGAATCGCCAAACAGTACCCTATTACATCGAGCACGGAATTTTTATCGACAAGTCGCTTACTATTAATGCAGGCACAACGCTTAAGTTTAACGCCGATGCTTGGCTCTCTTTTGGTGGTTACGATAATGCAACCCTCACAGCCATTGGAACCGAAACCGAACCCATTATATTTACATCGGCTGCCACTACCCCTGCGCCTGGTGCTTGGGCGGGTCTGTTTTTCGAGGACAATACTACGGCTAATACTTTGCTAAAATATTGCATAGTTGAGTATGGAGGGAAAGAAAACGATAATGCCAACGTTACAATAGTGAATACTGATGGAATTACCCTTGAGAACTGTATCATTCGGCACTCGAGTGGATATGGTGTTTTCCTTTGGGATAGCAGTTGGAATAATATCAACAACACATTCTCCGACAACTCACTTGATGATGTTTATGTAGGAAGTTAGTTTTTAACTCAATATAGAGAAAGGGAGCTGTGCATATTTGTGCAGCTCCCTTTTTGTTATTTGAGCAAAATGGGTTTGGTAGAAACAATCTAAATTGAGCTTAATTGCTTAGTAATTGGATGCTGGATGTTGTGCAGAATGTTGTTTCTGGCTATATTGCATCTGCAAACTTAACCCTAACAAAACTTGGTTATGAGTAAGTTCATTCGTATGCTTATCCCACCCGATAAATGGAAGCTTCCGGTAATTGTTTTGCTGGGGATATTTGTTGGTTTGGGTGCTTTCACATTTCACATATCCAAAGCGCCATCGTACCTTTCCGATAGTCCAGAAACGTGCATAAACTGTCATATTATGGCACCCGAGTACTCTACCTGGGCACATAGTTCGCATCGTGAGCGAACAAACTGCAACGATTGTCATGTTCCGCATAATAATATTGTAAACCATTACTATTTTAAGGCTATGGATGGCTTGCGCCACGCAACAATTTTTACACTTAGGGCAGAACCTCAGGTAATTCAGATTAAGGAGGCAGGAGCAAAAGCGGTGCAAAACAATTGCATAAGGTGCCATACCAATCAAATTACCGATTCAAAACTTATGCGGCCAGAGTTTACTCATAACGATTTACGTAAACAACGTGAATGTTGGGAATGCCATCGAGAGGTTCCCCATGGGCGGGTTAAAGGATTGGCAACAACACCGTACGCTTTGGTCCCCTTGCTTGAGAGCCCTGTGCCCAAGTGGCTTAAGAACCTAATGGACGAATAGGTATAATCAGAATAATAAAATCTTAAAATGATAATACAATGAAACCAATAGGCGAAATTATTAAGGAAAAACCCTGGGTAGGCTGGGTATTCTTTTTTGGTACAATGGTAGTAGTTTTTTTGCTCGGGTTACTTGCATCGTCGGTAATTGAGCGCCGCACGGAGGCCGTGTTTGCCTATACACCACAGGTTGAGCATGAGCAGTGGGAGCCTAGGCTTGAGGTATGGGGAATGAACTTTCCCAGGCAGTACGAAACCTACCTGAACACAGCCGATACTGCTTTCGAAAGCAAGTATTATGGTGCTAAAAAAATTGATATGTTAGCAGAGTATCCCGAGCTGGTTGTTCTTTGGGCAGGTTATGCTTTTTCAATGGACTACAGGCAGGGCAGAGGCCATATGCATGCCATCGACGATGTGCGCCAAACCCTCAGAATAGGATCACCATTGAAACCCGAAGAAAATTTGCAGCCCGGTACCTGCTGGACTTGTAAAAGTCCCGATGTGCCTAGGATGATGAAGGAAATGGGCATTGCAGAGTTTTACTCATCAACCGTTTCGGAGTTGGGCCATCAAATTGTCAATCCCATTGGATGTGCCGATTGCCACGATGCTACTACCATGCAGCTTCAGATTACTCGTCCTGGGCTAATTGAAGCCTTTGAGCGTCAGGGAAGAGATGTTGCACAGGCAACTCATCAGGAAATGCGAACTTTAGTTTGCGCTCAATGCCATGTTGAGTATTATTTCAAGGGTAAGGGGAAATACCTTACATTCCCTTGGGACAAAGGGTTTAAAATGGAAGAGATGGAAGCCTATTACGATGAGGCTGAGTTCTCGGATTGGACTCATAAACTTAGCCGTGCCCCAATGATCAAAGCTCAACATCCCGATTACGAGATTTTCATGTCGGGCGTTCATTACGATCGTGGAGTTTCATGTGCCGATTGCCATATGCCATACAAGAGCGAGGGCGGAGTGAAGTTTACCAATCATCATATTCAAAGCCCCTTAAATGATGTGGCTAATACTTGTGGCGTATGCCATAGAGAGGATGCCGAAAAAATGGTTCAAAACGTTTATCAAAGACAGGACGCTTTACATCAAACCCGAACTCTTCTCGAAAGAACTCTTGCAAAAGCACATATCGAGGCAAAGTTTGCTTGGGATAAGGGAGTTGATGAATCGAAAATGAGCAGAGTACTTAAGCTTATTCGAGGTGCTCAGTGGCGTTGGGATTACGTGGCAGCTAGCCATGGCGCATCATTTCATGCACCGTTTGAAAGTGCACGGGTTGTTGGGCTTGGGCTTGAAATGGCGCAAGAGGCTCGTATAGAGGTTGCTCGGGTAATGGCCAGCATGGGTTATTCCGATCCAATTCCTCAACCCGATATTTCTACAAAAGCAAAAGCACAGGAGTTTATCGGTTTGGACATGGAAACTCTTAATGCAAAGAAAAAGATATTTATCGATACTGCTGTACCCCAGTGGTTAAAGAAGGCGCAAGAGCGTGAAGCCCAATATCCCACAAAAAACATTTAACCTGAGATGAAAACATTTTTTTTGATTGTTGTTACAACCCTCTTTTTGTGTGGATGCTCTGAGCCAGAGCATCCCGAGGTGGAGGCGGTTAAAAATGTGATCAATAGTGCCTACATCGAGGGCATTCATAACAATGGTAGCATTGATGATATAAAGGCAGGCTTTCACCCCGGTTTCGAAATGCTTTCGAATACCGAGGGCGAGCTTACCCGTTTCTCCATTAGCGAGTGGATTGAGCGCATAGAAACCAACAGGGCTAACAACCCCAACCAAAAACGCGATAGAACAGATGTTAAATATTTAGATGTAGATATTACTGGCGGTGCCGCCTCGGTGAAGTTTGAACTGCTAAGGAATGGTGAAACCATTTTTACCGATTACATGTACCTGTATAAGTTTGGTGACGACTGGAAGATTATAACAAAAGTCTATCATAGGCATTAAGATGCTTTAGACAGAAAAATTGTAAGTAAAGCGTTTTACAGCCATTAAAGTTGTTTGGTATTCAAATGAGTTAAAGCCCCCACAAGGGCTTTTCTCATTGGTATATATGCACTTATCGACTATTTATGCTGAACAACCTAAAATAATCATAGCGTATTCTGCAACCTTTTGTCTATACTTGGGTAAATTTACACCGTGAAGTTGTATTAAAATTTATCCTTTAGAATATTACTATGAGCAGACATCTTAAGATACGTGATTTAACCCTACGCGACGGACAGCAATCCCTTTTTGCAACTCGTATGCAGCAGGTTGAGGTAGATAAAGTATTACCCCTTTTTAAGAAGGCTGGATTTTACGCTATGGAGGTCTGGGGTGGAGCTGTTCCCGATTCCATTATGAGATTCCTGGGTGAGAATCCTTGGGCCAGATTAGAATCAATAAAAAGAGAGATAGGCGAAGCATCACAATTGACCGCCCTTTCCAGAGGGCGTAACCTGTTTGGGTATAGCCCTTATCCCGAAAAGGTGATAGAGGGGTTCAATAGCAATGCGGTGAAGTCGGGCATAAGCATTATGCGTATTTTCGATTGCCTTAACGATACCGAGAATATCAAATCGACCATTAAGTATGTGAAGGAGGATGGCGGTATGGCCGACGGTGCTGTTTGCTATACCATCGATCCGAAGATGCCCGAGAAGGAGGATCTTCGTTCCAAGCTAATGACAAAAAATCTGCCCGAGCAAATTTTCGATGTGGAGTACTTCGTGTCAAAAGCCAAGGAGTTGGAAGCCATGGGCGCCGATATGATCACCATTAAGGATATGGCTGGATTAGCCACTCCTTTAGATACTGCCAGAATAATCTCAAAGCTAAAGGATACGCTTACCATCCCAGTCGATTTTCATACCCACTGTACACCCGGTTATGGTTTGGCTTCAACCTTTATGGCCATTGTGAACGGTGTTGATATTGTGGATACAAACCTTCTGTTTTTCTCGGGAGGTAGCGCGGGTCCATCGTACGAGCTAATCCACCTGTTCTGCAATAAGCTGGGAATTACATTAGATGGTAACGTGGAGGTAATTGCCCAGCTAAACCGAATACTAAAGGAGATTCGAGTTAATAGCCTAGCCGAGGTAGATAGCTATAAGCAAATTCCTATAGATTTCGATATAGCTAACGACACTTTGCCCGAATCCGTGGATGCCCTTTTTAGCGATGCAGTTCGATTTGCCCAGGAGGGCAATGAGGCGAAGTTGTTAGAGACCTGTCACGCCATTGAACATCATTTCAATTTTCCAGCCCCCGACGAGCGTGTGAAGAATGCTGAGATCCCTGGCGGAATGTACACCAATATGCTCTCGCAGCTTAAAACTCTAGGGCTCGATAATCTGTTAAACAGAGTGCTTGAGGTGGTGCCCGTTGTGCGTCTCGATGCAGGTTGCCCACCGTTGGTTACTCCATCGAGCCAAATTGTTGGAGCACAGGCAGTAAATTGTGTGTTGGACGAGAATGCTGGAAAACCATTCTACTCAAATATATCAAATCAGTTTTTGAATTTGGTAAAGGGCGAATATGGTAAAACGCCCATCCCCATTAGTCCGGAGTTTCGAAAAAAGATTTGTGGTTTTAGCGAAGAGTCGCCATACGATTTAACAAAGTACAAATCACCTGAGAATCCGGTGCTAAAAGAGTTTGGTAGCGTAAAACTAGCCAAAGACCAAAAAGAGTACTTGCTACTTGAACTATTCCCCGCAGTAGCCAAAGATTTTTTGTACAAGCAGCGTCAGGCAGAACATGACATTGTTAGGCAGAAGCGAAAGATAGAAAAGGCCGAAGTTCGGAGTAAGATGAAGTTTAACGGTAAGCTGCTAATCCGGGACCTTACCCTTCGCGATGGACAACAATCGATGCTTGCAACGCGTATGACTAGCGATCAGGTTGAACGAACTCTTCCGTTTTACAAGGAGGCAGGTTTCTACGCCATGGAGGTGTGGGGAGGTGCTGTTCCCGATAGCGTTATGCGCTATCTGAACGAGGATCCTTGGTATAGGCTTATGATTATAAAAGATGCCATTGGTGGTGCTAGTAAACTCGCCGCATTATCGCGGGGGCGAAATCTGTTTGGTTACGATCCTTACCCCGAAACCGTTATCGAAGGGTTTAATCGAGTTGCTGTAAAGGGTGGTATTGATATAATGCGCATATTCGATTGCCTCAACGATCTTGATAATATGAAGTCGACCATTCAGTACGTTAAGGAAAATGGAGGGCTAGCCGATTGTGCCGTTTGCTATACCGTAAACCCAAAATTCACGGCCAAGCAAAAGACCATTGCATTTATCAAACGAAAAAAATTACCAACCGATGTGTTTAACATCGAGTATTTTGTTGCTAAGGCCAAGGCGCTGGAGGCTATGGGTGCCGATATGATAACCATTAAGGATATGGCAGGGCTGATAACACCCGAAGAATCAGGCGAGCTAATCCGTAGGTTGAAATCGGAGGTGAAGCTGCCCATCGATTTTCACACCCATTGTACCCCCGGTTACGGTTTGGCCTCAACCCTAATGGCCATAGTGAATGGCGTTGATATTGTCGACACATCCATACTAACCCTTGCAGGGGGACCAGCAGCTCCAGCCTTCGAAATTGTGCAGCTATTTGCCGATAAGCTGGGGCTTGATACTGGTGTAAATCTGGACGCCGTGGTAAAAATAAACGAGGAGTTGAAAACAATTCGTAAGGAGCTGGCCGAGTTCGATTCGTACAAGCAGTTCCCTGTTGATTTTGATATTACTGCCGATGATTTGCCAAGTAAGATTGAGGCTCTTTTCGATAATGCCATAACCTACGCAAAAGCAAATAGAACCGACGACCTGCTTGAAACCACCTTGGCCATTGAGTCTTGGTTTAATCTGGTTGCACCCGATAGCCGGGTACGCGATGCCGAAATTCCTGGCGGAATGTACACCAACATGTTAGCTCAGCTAAGGCAGATGAAGATGGATGATTTGCTGCCCAAGGTGCTTGAAACGGTTCCGCTCGTTCGTATCGATGCTGGCTGCCCGCCCCTAGTTACTCCAACCAGCCAGATTGTAGGCGCACAGGCCGTGAATAGCGTGGTGTCGCAGAATAAGGGCGACGATATGTATGCCAATTTATCAACACAGTTTAAAAATCTGGTGAAAGGGCTCTATGGGAAAACGCCAATAGCGGTTGATCCCGATTTTAGAGAGAAGATTTGTGGTGTTAGGAATGAACTTCCTTTTGACTCAAGTAGCTACAAGCCGCAGGATAATCCTGTAATTCTCGAGGATTTTGGTGGAATAAAACTTGCAGCAACCGAAGAGGAGGAGTTGCTGCTTGAGCTATTTCCCAATGTGGCACGTAACTATCTCACAAATCGGAAGGAAACCGAGGTGGCTGAACTTAAGCGACAGATCGAGTTTGAACTAAACGCATACTCAGAGGAGAAGCGTAAGGAGTTCCTTAACCTGAGCAACGAGGAGAAAGCTGCTCGTATTTTAGATGGATTAATGAACAATAATCAAGATACCTAAAGTTTTGTGCAATTGTAGCAATTAAAAATCCACCCATTAAAAAGGTGGATTTTTTTATACCATCGTAACATAAGCCTTTTGTTATCAGCTAAATCAAAATATTTTTTTTAACTTTACTCATCAAAAAATACTACTATGGAAAATGAAAATGGAAAAAAAGGTTTTGGTCGACGAGATTTTTTTAAGATGCTTACCGTAGGAGGATTAGGCGCTGCAATGCTTCCCGCAGCATCGCGGTTAGGGTTTGCTAGTTCTGTAAACAATCCGGAGAAGCCCAAAACAAATATTGATGATGCTTTAGCTTACCCGAGAACCAAAGACTCTATGCCAGGCAAGTACCCCGCTAAGGTGGTTAAGGTAGTAAACGAGAAATCTTATGTTGATAGATCGGTGGTTAAGGATGCTGCATACAAAATGATTGCCGATGGAATGCTTGCGCTAACAGGTGCGGCAAGCCTTAGTGAGGCCTGGTTGCAGTTTGTAAGCCCGGGCGAAAGAATAGGGCTGAAACTCAACCCCATTGGGGGAACTCTGCTTTCCACATCCCATGAGGTGGTAGAATCGGTTATAGAGCAGCTAAAAGATGCAGGCATATCGCCCAGCGACATCTCGATTTGGGATAGGCGAGAGTTCCAATTGCATGAGGCTGGCTTTACTCCTGATAGATATCCCGAGGTTAAAATTGTTGGAACAGAATGTAAAGACTCCGAAGGATCGTTTTACGATTCGGAGGGGAAACTCTATGGCGAGTCTAGAATTGATAAGAATTGGTACTTTTGGGCTCAAACCGAGATGGAGTACGATGCGTATACTATGCCCTACATGGTGAATTCGGGCGAATACTCCTATTTCACCAAAATACTTACCCAAGAGGTAGATAAAGTAATTAATATTCCCATTCTTAAGAATGCCGGTGCAACAGTAACCCTTTGTTTGAAAAATTTGGGATTTGGAGTAATCTCAAATACATCGCGATTACATAAAGAACTATGGCATGAAACCATTGCACAGGTTTGCGCATTTCCTCCTGTTCGCGATAAGGTTGTGCTTAATATTGCCGATGGAATATTGGGTTGTTACCAAGGAGGTCCTGGGGCAAATCCTCAGTTTATATTGCCATATCATACTATCCTTTTGGGAACCGATCCGGTGGCGGTCGATAGGGTTGGTTATGATATAGTTATTAACAAACGGATTGAGAAAGGCATACAGCAGCAAGATACCGAAAGCGGGAAAACTTATATGCGTATGGCTAAGGGGTTTGGGCTTGGAGAGAGTGAACTGGAGAATATAAAAGTGCAAACTATAAATCAGGCGTAATATGATTCGAATCTATATATTGACTTTGTTTGTGGCAATATGGCCACTTTTAAGTCAGTCTCAAAATGCAGCAGATCTAAGATTAACCTCTTCCGATATTGAAGGAATGGAGGAAACCCGTTTCGCTGAGTTTGCCGAGAGTTCACTGTGGGGTTACATAAATGGTGGGGCCGATTTGTATTTGGAGTATGGTTTTGAAAAACTTATGGTTCAAAACCTCGAGTGGGAGTCGGAGCCATTTAAAATTGATGCCTTTATCATGGAAAGCCCTGAGGCTGCATTTGGTATTTTTAGTGTTTCAAGATTTTCGTGCAAAGCTTCGGGTGTTATTGGCAAGTGGGACTGTATTAATCCGTACCAAGTGCAGGTGGTATGTGGTAGTTTATATTTATCGGTTGTTGCATATAGCAGTACCGATAGAAGTATGGAACTAGCTACTAAAATAGCCCAAAAAGTAGTACAAAAATTTGATACTGATTCGTTACAGATGCCGCTATTCTTAACTGCCAACACGCTTGAAATAGACCTTGCTCGGGTGAAATATATCACTGGTCCTTTGGCTATTCAAAATGCATATACAACCATGGAATTGCCCCTTTATGGTCATGGTGGTTACAAATTATGGGTTGCACCCTACACCTTTAAGAACAATGAGTACGAAATGATAGTGGCTTACTTTAAAAGTCCCGCCGAGTGCGAATCGGTAAATGAGAAAATTATCCTCAACGATGGTTTTTACACATTCCCTAGTGGGTCAAAACTACTTGTAGTGGTTGGTGAGGATGTCGACAGCGATAGTGAGCACATTGCTAAAATTGAAGATTTACTTAAGGTGCTATAGCATAAAAAAGGAGGCCCAACCAAAGCCTCCTTTTCCCAAAAACACAAAAAATGTTCAACCAAAAAATGAAAAAAACTATGCATTTTCGATGATCCAAAAATGCTATATGCGCTTGCAATTTACAACTTTTTTAAATTAGTGTTTAAATATTTCTGTTAAATAGTTTATAGTTAAACTTAAATAACATTATACATTTGGGTTTCCTGTAATTGCAAGTAAAACTTTTTGTCTAATTGGTCGTATTACACATTATATTGTTTAGGTTACCATCAAATTTTGTGTTTCCCTATCTATAAATATCTATGATTAGATATTACAGCATTGTGCTTGTCTTTGTTGTGTGGAGCCAATCGGTTTTATCAATCGACTTGGGCAAACAACCTTACAAAAACTTCTCGCATCGCGATTACTCAGGTCATTTCCAGAACTGGGCAGTGGTGCAAGACACCCGTGGTTTTATATACGTAGCCAACAATAATGGTGTTCTGGAGTTCGATGGAAATAGCTGGCGAACCATCTCAATCAATGGGCTTGTTGCCAGATGTCTGGATGTGGATGATTATGGTAGAATTTGGGTGGGTGCACAGGATGATTTTGGCTATTTGGCTCCCGACTCTTCTGGAACGCTTGTTTTTCAATCCTTGAAGTATTTGGCTAGCGATATTTGCCCTTCCATTGGTTTGGTTAGGCAGGTTTATGCCACTTCCGAAGGCGTGTTTTTTAGTACCAACTCGTGCCTAATTAGGATCAATGGGCTTGAGATAAAAACTTATACCCCCAAAACTATTTTTCACCGAACATACAATGTATTGGGCTATATATTTACCGTTCAGCCCGATGTGGGCTTAACCATGATTAAGGGCGACACCTTGGAACTTGTTCCTGCTGGCGAGCGTTTCTCTAACGCTAGAATATACGCCATGATGCCTTTTGATAATCGGAACATTCTAATAGCCACGCAGTCTGATGGTATGTTCCTTTACGATGCAAGTTATATTGACGAACCAATTGACCATGATGCCTCATCCTTTTTAACCCCCTTTGCAACAAAAAACGATAAATTTTTGTCCGACAACTGGGTCTATTGGGGCGAGGCGCTTAATAACAACCGATTTGCGTTTGGAACCTATAGGGGCGGTGCAGTTATTATCGATAAGGAGGGCGAAATTGTTCAGTACATTGGGAAATCTGAGGGAATTCAAGACGAGACGGTTTGGCATTTAGCAGCCGATGATCAGGACAATATTTGGTTAGCATTAAACAATGGCGTATCATTTTCATCTATCAAATCGCCCATTACTACTTGGGACGAGAACTCCGCTCCTCAAGGTATCATACAATCGGTGAAACGGGTTGGCAAAACCCTGTACACCAGCACAAATGCAGGTGTTTATTTTTTGAATCGGGGCAAGTTTCAAAAGGTTGCGGGGATACTTGACCTCTCCTGGGATATTTTGCCTGTTGTCTCGTCCGATGGTAAACAGAAAATGTTGATCGCTACAGGAAATGGAATATATGAAGTGAATGGTGATAGGGCTAGATTGATTAAAAATGGAGGAGTTCCAGTTTTTCATATCTACAAGTCAAAATATCATAAAGATGTTCTATTCCTAGGTCTATACGATGGTTTAGGAGTTGCTGCGTATAGAAATGGCCAATGGGAGTATATTGGGAAATTCAAGGGCATTGATGGCCGAGTTTGGCGAGTAGAAGAAGATTTGGATCAAAATTTATGGTTTGTCTTCCGACATCAAGGTGTTGTTAAAGCAAAGGTTGACTCGCCACTCACTTTGCAATTTAGCAATTTCGAACTTTTTGATAGCATTATTCATAATCCTCCCTTTGATGAGGATACCCGCTTAATGCATATCGATAGTAAGCTTATGCTGTCGGCTCCAACTGGGTTGTACTACTTCAATAAAAGCGATAATCAGTTTAAACCCGATTCATCACTCGGCCCAGAGTTTGTTGATGGCAGCACTGGTATTAAACTTTTCGTAAAGGATCAGTTTGGCTACCTTTGGTTCGAATCGTATAGCAAGTCCTATGTGAGAAGTATTGCTCGGGCAAAGATTATGGAAGATGGTTCGTTTCTCCTTTTGCCTGCCGAGCTAAATGAGATTCCTCAAATGATATTCTCCTCAGTCGATACCGATTCTGCTGGAGTAACCTGGATTGCTGGTTCCGATGGTTTGTATCGTTTCGATCCCTCTGTTAGCATGCGGGGTATTCGTGCACCCAAAGTATATGTCCGTAAGGTATTGGTGGATAATGATAAGCTGCTCTTTGGAGGAACCTATTCTAAGTTGTGCCCCGATGGATATTATAGCTGCATAGATGTAGATCAGGCTAAATCGTCTTATCCGAAAATTCCCTACAGTAAGAACAATATTGCTTTGTACTTTTCATCGCCAATGTTTGGGCAAGGAGGGAAGATGCTCTATTCCCATATGCTTAAGGGATTCGATACAGATTGGTCTGCGTGGAGTTCAACTAATTATAAGGAGTACACCAACCTGCCTTATGGTAAGTATACCTTTCAGGTTAAGGCCATGAGTATTTACGAGGTGGAAAGCCCAGTTGTTAGCTATTCCTTTGAGGTTGGCCGACCGTGGTACCATCACACCCTTATGTACATGCTTTACATTATTCTGGCTGGTTTAGTAGTTGCACTTTCCGTAACTATCAAAACTCGAATGCTCAAATTGTCGAATAAGAAGCTTCAGGGTTTAGTTGATGAGCGTACTCGTGAAATCCTTCAACATCAGCAGGATATTGTTGTGAAGAATAACGAGCTAATACTTCAGAAAGAGGAAATTGAAACGCAACGTGATGAACTTGACCATAGAAACAAGCAAACAAAGGCTAGCATTGAGTATGCCCAAACTATTCAGCAAGCAATATTGCCAACCCTAGATCTGCTCAATAAGCATTTCGAAAGTTTTATCTTTTTCCAACCCAAGGATGTTGTATCCGGTGATTTTTACTGGTTTACTCAGGTGGTGCCTAGCGATGGAATGGTGAAGCAGTTTTTTGCTGTCGTCGATTGTACCGGGCATGGAGTGCCGGGCGCCTTCATGAGCATGATAGGGAATCGTATGCTGAGTGAAATTGTAAACGAGCGCAGAATTTTTAGCCCCGCAACAATACTTGCTACCCTTAACGAGATGCTTAATAATGTGTTGAAACAGGATACCAACGAAAGTTTTGATGGTATGGATGTTAGCCTATGCTCCATTGAGCATATTACTGCGGAAAGGTATTTGGTGACCTTTGCTGGCGCCAATAGGCCATTAGCTTACCATCGGCAGGGAGCAACGAGCTTAAGCGTTATAAGGGGTAGCCGTAAATCAATTGGAGGAATTCTGCCCGATGTCGATAGAGGTTTTGACAATCATCTTCTCGATTTAGTGGCTGGTGATACCCTCATCTTTTTCACCGATGGTTTCAGTGATCAGAATAACCAGTTTGGGCGTAAATTCACCACACCCAAGCTATATAGCCTGTTGATGTCACATATTCATCAGCCAATGAGTGAAATTGGTGAAGAGTTAAAAGTTGTTCTCGACTCCCATAAAGGGCCAAGTTCCCAGCGCGATGATATTACAGTTGTTGGATTACGATTGAAATAGCACAAAATATTTTCTTATAACAACAAAAACGCACAACCTGGGTAGACTGTGCGTTTTTCTGCGCTCTTTAAGTATTGGTTAGGCCTTAACCTCTTCAACTATTTCTAGCCCGCGTTTTATTGCTTCAATATTCATTGGAATTAGGTGGTGATGCCTTTCGGGCAGCGATTTCTCCAAACCTTTAGCTACGTTTTCCATTTTTACAATGGGCTTAAGCTTAAGGAATGCCCCCAGTACAATCATATTGAATGTTTTGGCGCTCTGCATTTTAGTTGCCTCTTCTGTGGCAGCAATCCTAAATATCTTAATGTCCTTACGCTCAGGATGACGGGTAATTCCATTAGGATCGTAAAGCAGTATGCCTCCTGGCTTTACAGAACTCTCAAACTTGTCGAGCGATTGTTGATTTAGGATGATTGCTGTATCGAAATCGTGTAGAATAGGTGAGCTAATACGATCATCGCTAAGAATAACGGTTACGTTAGCAGTCCCACCGCGCATTTCGGGGCCATAGGAGGGCATCCACGAAACTTCTTGATTTTGCATAATGCCAGAGTAGGCAAGGATTTTTCCCATCGAAAGTACGCCTTGTCCTCCAAAGCCGGCAATTATTATTTCTTCAGTCATAGTTTCAAAATTTTTAATTGCTTATTAACCTTTTAAATCGCCAAGAGGGTACACGGGGAACATGTTCTCTACCATCCACTCGTTTGACTTTACTGGGCTGAGTTTCCAGCCAGAATTACAGGTTGATACAACCTCTACAAACTGGGTACCCTTTTTCTGGCCCACATTCTCGAAGGCCTTTAGGATAGCTTTTTTGCACTTTCGTACGGCTGCAGGAGTATGAACAGCCTGACGTGTTACAAAGTTGGTGCCGGGGAGCTGTGCAATTAGCTCTGTTATCTTTAAGGGGTGGCCAGTCATTTTCACATCGCGTCCGTAGGGCGATGTTGATGTGGGCATTCCCTCAAGGGTTGTGGGAGCCATCTGACCTCCGGTCATACCATAAATACCATTGTTGATGAATATAACCACAATGTTCTCGCCGCGGTTGCAGGCGTGGATAATCTCGGCGGTACCAATGGACGCAAGGTCGCCATCTCCTTGATAAGCAAAGACATATTTTTCGGGTAATAACCTCGATATTGCAGTGGCTACAGCAGGAGCTCTTCCGTGTGCGGCTTCGTGCCAATCAACACTAAGGTAATTGTAAGCAAGCACAGAACATCCCACTGGCGAAACTGCAATGGTTTCTTCTTGGATATCCATCTCTTCAATAACCTCAGCAATTAGTTTATGAACTATACCATGGCTACATCCAGGGCAGTAGTGCATAATGTTGTCGGTTAGAATGCTCGACTTTTTGTACACCAGATTTTCTGGCTTTATAATATCTTTTACTTCCATGGTTACTTCGCTTTAATGATTTTTTCTTCAAGTGCGGCTACTACCTCATTTGGTGTAGGTATCATTCCTCCCAAACGGCCGTAGTGCTCAACGGGTACTTTGCCATTCACGGCAAGGCGAACGTCCTCAACCATTTGGCCTGCACTCATCTCTACAGCAAGGAATCCTTTGACACGAGTTGCCATTTCGCCAATAACCTTAGTGGGGTAGGGGAACAGGGTGATTGGTCTTAATAGCCCTACTTTAATCCCTTTTTCACGTGCTATGGTTACAGCCTTTTGGCTTATACGGCTCGACGATCCGTAGGCAACGATGATGTAATCTGCATCATCACAATCAATAGCTTCGAATCGTACTTCATTCTCCTTAATGGTGTTGTACTTGGCAATTAGCTTGTGGTTAAATTTCTCCTGACGGCCGCTGTCAAGTTCAAGCGATGTAATTACATTGTAGTCACGATCGGTCGATTTGCCTGTGGTTGCCCATGAGCCCCACATCTTATCAATTTCTTCTTTGGTCCATCGGGGTTTGTACTCGCTTAGCTCAACTTTTTCCATCATCTGCCCAATAACGCCATCGCTGAGGATCATCACAGGGTTACGATATTTAAACGCTAGGTCAAATCCTAGTCCAACAAAATCATTCATTTCTTGAACCGAAGCTGGTGCTAGTACAATTAGGTGATAGTCGCCATGGCCACCACCTTTCACAGCCTGAAAATAGTCGCTTTGTGCAGGTTGAATTGTACCTAGCCCGGGGCCTCCCCTAACCACGTTAACCACTAAGCAAGGTAGTTCTGCTCCTGCAATGTAGGTTAAACCTTCTTGCTTAAGGCTTATTCCGGGGCTCGACGATGAGGTCATTACCTTTTTGCCGCAGCCTGCGCCACCGTAAACCATATTAATTGCTGCCACTTCGCTCTCGGCTTGTAAAACTACCATTCCGGTCTCTTCCCAAGGCTTGCGGAGCATAAGGGTCTCCATAATTTCTGACTGAGGGGTAATGGGGTAGCCAAAGTATCCATCGCATCCGCAACGGATAGCTGCTTCGGCAATCACTTCATTCCCTTTCATTAGTCTGTATTCTGCCATCTCATGAAATATTTTTAGTTTTTAACATTGTTAGCAGGCTAGGCTTAGGCTTCAACCTTAACCTTGTACACCTCAATAACGCTATCGGGGCAAACAAGCCCACAGTTT
>DDWD01000020.1 GCA_002345825.1 Bacteroidales bacterium UBA2295 | reverse complement strand
TAAAACTAGTAGCCAAAACTGTGCGGCTTGGGAAAAGGGTGCTTATACGGGCGAAATTTCGGTTGATATGATTGCCTCAACCGGTGCTAGCTACGTAATTATTGGCCACTCCGAGCGTCGCGAGTACTTTGGAGAAAACAGTGAAATACTACTTAAAAAGGTGAAACTGGCACTTGACAAAGGTTTGTCTCCCATTTTTTGCTGCGGTGAGGTGCTAGGCGAGCGCGATGCCAACAGACACTTTGAGGTTGTTCAAACTCAAATAGAAGAGGTACTTTTCAACCTCACCGAAGGCGAAATGAAAAATGTGATTATTGCCTACGAACCCGTTTGGGCAATTGGTACAGGCCGAACCGCATCGCCCGAGCAGGCACAGGAGATGCACGCACATATCAGAAAATGCCTGGTTGAAAAGTTTGGCGAAACCGTTGCCAATGCCACCAGCATACTGTACGGCGGCAGCTGCAAACCCGATAATGCCGTAGAGATTTTCGCCAAGCCCGATGTAGATGGTGGACTAATTGGTGGCGCATCGCTTAAAGCCGAGGATTTTATAGCTATTGCAAAATCATTCCCCAAGTAAATGAAGTACACCGAGGTAACCATTAAGCTTACACCATACAGCCAGCAGGCAGCCGAAATACTAACGGCCCTGCTGGCTGAGCTGGGCTTCGACAGCTTTACCGACAATCCAGAGGGTTTAACAGCTTACATCCCAACACATCTTTACAATGATGCCGATTTAAACAGATTTTTCAACGATTTAACCCTTGATATAAAGGCCGTTTACACCGTTGAGCACATCGAGGAGCAGAACTGGAACAAGCAGTGGGAATCGAACTTTGAGCCCATTACGGTGGAAAATTTTTGCAGGGTTCGCGCACCATTCCATAAAGCCCAGGAGGGCTTTAAGCTGGAAATTATTATTGAGCCCAAAATGGCCTTTGGAACTGGCCACCACCAAACCACTTGGCTTATGACGAGGGAAATCTTCGGGTTGGACATCAAGGGCAAATCGGTGCTCGATATGGGCTGTGGAACGGGCATACTAGCCATTGTGGCCGAAAAACTAGGTGCAGCAAATGTGAAAGCTATCGACAACGATAGCTGGGCATACGAAAATGCAAAGGAGAATGTGGCCGCCAACAACTGTTTCAGAATTGATGCAGTGCTTGGTGATGCTGCGAACATTGGCAACCATAAATTCGACACAATACTTGCCAATATCAACCTAAATATCCTACTGGACGATATGGGAAAATATGTTGATCAGCTGAACCCCGAAGGATTGCTAATCATGAGCGGAATTCTCACCAGCGATATTGCTACAATAGAGCACGCTGCAAAACAGCATGGCCTTACACCATTGCATAGCAAAACTAAAGACGACTGGGCCCTAGTGCACACCATTAAAACGAGCTAATCTGCTACATAATGAAACTACCAAAAATGAAAAGCCTTGCCTTACGATTAGCCATTCTCCTAATCCTTACAAGTGCTTCGCTTCACGGATTAGCCCAAAGAATAACCTCCTTTTCGGCTGATCTGGAGCTATTCCCCGGTGAACTGGAAGAACTGGTTAAAACCCATCTCGAAAAAGACGAGGAAGGTATCCCTGAACAGTTTTTGCTCTTTTGGCAATCCGACACTATTTCCACCGATCAAAAGAATAAGGTAGTTTCAATCTCCAACGATATGCTAAAAAAAACTGCGGTAAACACAAGGCAATTCATAACCTTTTCAAAAATCATTATGCTTTATGCCCAGAGCCAAAAATTTCAAACCGAGATAGACACTTGGCTTTTGGGACTTGAAACTTTTGCCAAAGGTGATAATATTTCCATTTCATGGATTAGCAGGTTTCTGGAAAATTCTCTAGCCCTATTCACACGAGGCACTTTTGCCATTAATCCTGCTTTTGAGTGGAAAGTGAGCAATGAAAATTTTAGCTATAAATTGGATAAAACCCTAACCATTAGGTTTTACGATACAGATCTTACCTGCTCAAACAACACCGATTCCATATCTATACTATCAACCCAGGGCGAATATTTTCCGATAGAGGATAAATGGGTTGGTGTAGGTGGAAAAGTAACTTGGATTAGGAGTGACTTACCAGTTGATGACATTTTCGCCACGCTATCGAAATATAAAATAAACACTACCCGCAACGAGTACGAGGCCGACTCGGTACTATACACCAACCACGATTACTTTGATCAACCCTCGTTGGGAAGGTTAAAAGACAAGATCACCCGAGCATCAAACCCACAAAACGTAATTTATCCCGAATTCTACACCTACGATCTGCGGCATAAAATCAACAACCTGTTTGATGGGGTCGATTTTGATGGTGGCTACTATATGCTTGGCTCGCAATTTATTGGAAATGGAACTAGGGAAAACCCAGCAATCATTGAGATTAAACGAAACAATGAGGAATTTATGCGGGTTGAAGCGCAAACATACATCTTCCGCCGCCAAACCGTGGTTTCCGACTATGCACGCGTACGATTTAAGTTGCAAAGCGATTCGCTTTACCATTCAGGGCTAGGTTTTACATACAACGATCAGGCCAAGTTGGTAACCATAGCCCCCACCAATTTGCTCACAACGCAAAGCCCAATACTTAGCACCTACCACAATTTCTCCATCACCTTTGCCCAGCTGCAATGGCATATTGGTGACCCCGAAATGGTTTTTAGCGCACCCATGGGATCGTCGCAAAGTAGAGCCATTTTTGAGTCGAACAACTTTTTCAACGAGGGGCTATTCGACGAATTGATGGGGCGCGATGAGCAGCACCCGCTGTTTGCCGTAGCTAATTTCACCAGCCGTATCAAATCCAAAGAATTTAAGGTAGATGAGTTTGCCAAGTACGTTCGCAAGAGTCCCGAACAGGTTCGCATACAAATTATGCGCCTTGCCATGCAAGGATACCTTTTGTACGAGTACGAAACAGGAGAAGTACGTGTTCTCTCGAAACTTTACGATGCCATAAGAGCAAAGGGTAAATTTATCGATTACGATGTGCTCAAGTTTAGCTCATATGTCGAAAGTGGCACCAATGCAAAGCTTGATCTGAATACCCTTGAAATGGCCATAAGAGGAGTGGAAAACGTATCGATAAGCGATTCGCAAAATGTATTTCTATACCCTGCACGTAGGGAACTTATCCTGAAAGAAAATAGAAATTTCGCATTCGATGGTATGGTTGATGCCGGTATGTTCCGGTTTTATGGCGCCGATTTTAATTTTGATTACACAAACTTTAAGATCAACTCAGAGCTAATTGACTCGTTAAGACTCAATTACCAGACCAAGGATATTGATTTTTACGGCCGTCGAATCCTGAATAGGGTAACCAGCACTCTGGAGGTTATCTCGGGCGAAGTACTTATTGATAAGCCCAATAATAAATCTGGGCTTGTGATAAACGAGGAATACCCAATTTTTAATAGCAAAGGGCATTCCTTTGTGTATTACGACGACGAGAGCATATATAACGGCGTGTATGATCGCGAAAATTTTTACTTCAAGATTGAACCCTTCACCTTTTACAGTATCAACAACTTTGAAGTGGAGGATATGACCTTTAGGGGAACTTTTTTCTCTGCCGATATCTTTGCCCCCATTCAGGATACTCTGCTTCTGCGTGAAGATAACTCGCTAGGATTCCGCCGAACATTCCCTTCCGAGGGGTATGCAATTTACAAAGGCAAAGGCCGTTTTTACAATCGTATCGATTTAAGTAACAGTGGACTAAGGGGTGTAGGGCGTTTCGAGTACATCACCTCTTCAACCTCATCGGATGATCTTGTGTTCTTCCCCGACTCCCTTACAACAATTAGCACTGAATTTACCATTGCGCAGCAAAACCAAGGCATTGAATACCCCAAAGTAGCAGGTAAAGAGCACAGCATAAAATGGTACCCTTACCAAGAGAAACTTTATGCATATAAGGGCAAGGAGTCGTTTGTAATGTTTGGCGGTGAGGCCAAGTTGCTGGGTAATCTCACCCTCGAACCTCTGGGCCTTACAGGGAGTGGGTTGATGGATATGCAGAAAGCCAAATTAACATCCAAGGATTACAGGTTTAACGCTTTAGACTACAGCTCCGAGCTAGCCAACTCAGAATTTTTCCTTGCAACATCCAACGAGTTAGCCTTTACAGCTCCTGAGGTAAAAGCCTATGTTAGCTTCGAAACTAGGCAGGGCGAGTTTTACAAAACCAACGAATCGGTTGCCGCTGAGCTAACCCCGCTGATGTACAAATCGCACCTCGACAGGTTTACTTGGGCAATGGAAGAGAACGAAATTACCATTGAAACGCCCGAAAAACAAGATGCCGTAGAGATGGGCCAGATAAGCATTTCAGGAATGCCCAAAGGAGAAAATCAGCTCATGGGCTCCCTGCTCTATTCGCATTTCAACGATGAGGATTCGCTTTACTTTTTCTCTCCAAAAGTAAAATACAACCTTAACCAACCCCACATCACTGCCGATTCGGTAAAGTACCTGCTAGTAGCCGATGCGTTAATAATACCAGGCAAAGACCCCATTGAGGTCGATGCCAAGAAAAGAATGCTACCAATTAAGAACTCCCAAATATTTGCAAACCAAACGCAGAAATTCCATCACTTTTACGATGCCACAACCAAAGTTACTGGCCGAAAACGATACATCGCCAGTGGTACTATCAACTATGTTGATGAGAATGATTCAATCCAACCTATCTTTTTAAAGGAGATTAAGGTGGATAACAAGGGGAACTCGTACGCCGAAACAAGCGTTACCGAGCCCGACAGCTTTAAACTTAGCCCACATTTTGGTTTTTTTGGCGATCTATCAATTTATGCGCCCAACAAAAACTGGACATTCCACGGTGGTGCAACTCCACTGCACGCTTGCTCACAAATAAAATCGAGCAATATTTATTTCAATACTCAAATCAACCCCGATACCATCTTTATTCCCGTGCCAGAACTACCACGAAACCTGAACCAGAACCTATTGATCAATGGAAGCGTAGTAACGGTTGATTCTATTCATCTTTACCCATCGCTACTCTCAGGACGAAAGGAGCATACCGACCGGATGTTGGTTGAGGCCAATGGATTTATCCACTTCAACAAGAACAGGAATCGCTTCCTAATCGGTTCAAAATCAAAAATAATGAACCCCGACACAACAGGCAACCTCATTAGCCTGTCCAAGGATTTCTGTATGCTCTTTAGCGAAGGTAAGGTAAATCTGCCTGTGAATTTGGGGCAGATAAAGCATACAACCTCTGGAAGCCTTACCCACATCCTGGCCGACAGCTTACTGAATATGGATGTTGTGCTGGCATTGAACTTCCACTTCAATCAGCTTGCGCTTGAAGCGATGGCCAATGAGGTCTCCACTTTTCCTGAGCTAAAAGGGATTGACCTAACCCGAAAGGTTTACCAAAAATATTTACGACAGCAGCTGGGTACCGACGATGCGCAAAAGGCCATCAGTCAAATAAACCTTTTTGGCGCTATGACTGAAATACCTAAAGGTTTGGAAAGCACCATAACCTTTGCCGACCTGAAAATGGCTTGGGATCAGTCCAACACATCCTTTGTATCTAAAGGAAAGATTGGGATTGGTACTATTGGGGGTATTCAGGTAAATAAGCGCGTAGATGGCTTTGTGGAGATTTACAAGCGCAATACCGGCGATTGGATGATAATTTACCTTGAGTTATCGCCCAGTAAGTACTACGTATTCTATTATAACAGAGGGGCAATGCAAGTATCGTCGCACAACCCATTATTTACCGATCCAATAAAAGATATGAGAACGAGGGAACGAAGAGTGCGTGTTCCGGCAGGACAAATACCATACAACTTTGTGGTGGGTACCCGCCGCGAGCTGCAAAGGGCACAGGAGCGATACAACCAGCTACTGGGAAGGGATGTGGAGAACGTAAAGTCGACTGAGGAAGAGCCTCAAGAAAATGTACAAGAAAGCAGTGAGGAAAAAGTTGAGGAAAATACGACTGAAACTTTGCAGGAAGAGGAAGAAATTGTAAATCAGCCCCGAGATACTAACGATTTTTTTGATATTGATGAAAAACAGATTAAACCTTAAAGGCATACCTCTACTAAGGAAAAAAAAGAAAACCCAAATCTCAAAATATAATATTGAAGAATCAATCTGCTTGAACTGTAACACCAAGCTGGTTGGTGGGTTTTGCCATAACTGCGGCCAAAAGCATATAGATATAAAGAAGCCATTTCCCCAAATTGTATCAACAATAATTGATTCCTTATTCTCGCTCGACAACAAGCTGGTTAAAACGCTACCAGCACTTTTCTTTAAACCCGGTTTTTTATCGAAAGAATTTACCACTGGTAAAAGGGTACGCTATACCGCTCCCTTTAAGCTGTTTATGTTTTCGTCAATATTGTTTTTCTTCCTGCTAGGCATTACCGAAACAGAACAAACTATCGATATTAAAACAGAAGTTGAAAAAAGCGTAGTTGAAAATCAGCAATCGAAAACATTGCCCAACGATAAAGCTGAAGAAACTTATGACGATGAAAGCGCTTTTAATGAAGCCATTGATGATATTATGCAAAACCCCAGTGAGTACAGAGCCAAAGTTTACAAAGCGCTTTCGTATATGTTTTTCATACTAATGCCCCTGTTTGCGCTACTATTAAAAGTACTTACCCGAAAGAAAAAACGGGTTTACATAGAACACCTGGTACATTCGGTGCATATTCATACCTTCGGGTTTTGTATTGGGTCGATGTTACTAACTTTAGATCTTATTTTTAACAAAAGCTATCCCATTGCTAACTATGGATTTTTTATTGCACTTATTTTCTACTTAGTAGTATCAATTAAACAGTTTTATAAGGCAAGTTGGGTTTACAGCTTATGGAAATCGGTTCTGCTCTTATCAATTTACAGCGTATTTTTTATAGCAATTATGGTAAGTAGTATTGTAGTTGCCATATTGGTCTGAACCCATTTTACCTAGTTACTATCGTTGCATTTCGTAAATTTCCAAGTCCTTCATATTTTGCCCATCAATGGTAAGCCTAATGGCTGTGCGAACCTGATGGAATCCCGATTTACCTGCTGCGCCAGGATTTATATGCAGCAAATCGTACTTCTTGTCGTATATCACCTTAAGTATGTGGGAGTGGCCACATATAAAAAGTTTGGGTTTTTGCGCTTTAATCAGCGCAAGTGCCTCCTTCTCGTAGCGGTTGGGATATCCACCAATGTGGGTCATTAGCACATCAATATCCTCGCACTTAAACTGCAGCACCTTGGGATAAGCCGAGCGCACCTTAAAATCATCTATATTGCCATACACCGCCCTTAAGGGCTTAAACAGAGCAATGGTATCGGCCGTTTGAATGTTTCCAATATCGCCTGCGTGCCAAAGTTCATCGCATTCTGTAAAAAAACCTTCTAACTTTTCATCCCAATGGCCGTGCGTATCGCTTAAAATCCCAATTCGTTTCATACTTTTGCAATATTAGCTACTTTTGCGTAAACGCAAAGATAGATGCATATTTTCTATATCCCACAGATTTCGGGCAATTCCATGGTACTCCCCGAGGATGAGTCGAAGCACTGCGTGCGGGTGTTAAGACTTGGATTTGGCGATACCATAAATATTGTGGATGGCCAAGGCACCATGCTAACCTGTAGCATAACCGATCCTCATCCAAAGCGATGTGCTGTAGATGTAATTGACACTAAGCATCAGTTTGGCAAGCGAAATTTTCACCTGCACATAGCCATTGCCCCCACCAAGAATATCGATAGGTTTGAATGGTTCCTCGAGAAAGCCACCGAGATAGGAATAGACGAGATTACCCCTTTGCTCTGCGAGCACTCTGAACGTAAAACCGTTAATCTGGAGCGTTTGGAAAGGGTTATTGCTGCAGCCATGAAGCAATCGATAAAGGCCTACCTCCCCAAGCTAAACCCGCTAACACCATTTAAAGATGTTGCTGCCATGGAGTTCGACGGGCGCAAGCTAATTGCCTACTGCGGAGATTTTGATGAGCCTCATACTAAAGACCTAATATCCAAGGGCGATAATGTGCTTATGCTAATTGGCCCCGAGGGCGATTTTTCCCCAGCCGAAGTAGAACTTGCCATGCACAATGGATTTAAAACCACCGGGCTTGGCCCATCGCGGCTTAGAACCGAAACGGCAGGTGTGGTGGCTTGCACCATTGCTAACCTTAGAAATCAGGCATAATACTACTCTTCGAAGAACTCCTCGGCACCCGGAAAATTTAGCCTCTGCTTGGCCACCTCGGGCAGGAAAATAAAGTACTGCACCTGCGCCTCGGCGCATAGCTCATCCTTAGCATTAAAAAGTTGGGTTTGGATATTGGCCAATCGTTTCTCCGAGCTAATAAGCCAAGCTTTAAGCTTAAGAGGGCCATCGGAAATTTGGGCTGGTTTTTTGTATCGTATCTGTAGCTGCGAGGTAACGCCCCCTGTTCCAAGTATAGTATTCACAGCCCAACCACCAATCTCATCGAGCAACGTAGCCTGTACTCCACCATGCACAACATCGGTATAACCCTGAAAATCGCTATTGGGAGTCCACTCGGCATAAATTATCTTTTCATCCTCATCAAAAGTAAAGCTAAGCTTTAGCCCAAATGGATGATTGGGGTCGCAACCAATACAACCATAACCATCCTGACCTATGTATGGATTTAAAACCTTTTTCATAGCTAGCAAATTTGCTGCAATATTAATAGTTTTAGAGAAAAGGAACAAGTCACTACCCCTCTCCTCCTCTCGAAAATAAGACCTTTCAAGTTTAATGACACCAGACGCTGCCATGACCTTCGGACCCTGTCGGCTGACAGGCAGGGATGGCAGGTCTTCTCTCCTCCGTCGTCACAAACTCCCAACACGCAACTCCCTATTAATATTATACATAAGAGTTAAGTAGTTGCCAAAATCTGAGCCGTCGCCTAAACGAATAATAATAGTTTTAGTTTGGGGGTCGATAAACATGATTTGTTTCATTATTCCTAGAGCGTAATACTGGTTAGTGTAAAGAGATAAAAGAGCCAATAGCTATCAACCTCTAAATCCCAATATTTTGCCTGTTTCTTTGGCGACATATCGCTCTTTTAATTATGGGTTATTTCCCCTGCTACCGCACGTGTCCTCACATGTGGTAACGAAGCAAAGTAAATGGTAATGTTTGCTTTATGATTTTTAGCTGGGGCAAAAGCCACACGAAAAGATTGGTTGTTCAGCCTGCTTAAGTTCGGGTTCGTAGGCACAGTCAAATTCTCTCGGAAAGTTTCCATCTACACGAGATCGATTTGGATGGCAGCGGGGGCATTTACCCCCCTCCTCAAAAAAACAACATAAAAAAAACCATAAGTTCAAACAGCAATAAATCAGCCCGTTATCCATTGGGCTTAATTTTTTTTAAAAAAAACTTCAAAATAGCTTGTCACAAATTGGCACTTGGCGACACATATAGTAGAGGGGCATGCTCTCTCTACACATTTTCACCCTATTTGTTAACCATTAACCAACAAACGCAATGATTTTAAAAGCAAGAGATCAGGTCGAAACGCTCCACCAGCAAATTGAGAGTCGCAGCACGGGAACACCAGCCGAGCTGGCCCAGCGCTTGGGCGTAACCGCCCGCACGGTTCGCAGCTATATCAGTCTGCTTGGCAAGCCTAGCAGCTTAACGTTAAGTTAGATATTACAACCTGTGCGTACTTTATGTTGGATAGAATATGTTGCGGTGCTACACGGTAGTATCATTTCTGCGGAGGGGCATACTTTGGTGAGGCAAATAATTATCTGAATATACAAGGAGTAAACGAATGATAAGTAATGGCTTTAGACAACACCCTTTTCATCTTACAAAAAGCGCTTAGTAGAGCTGGTGTAAGCGTGCATAGATTGACCTTTGAGGACGAGCTAGTGGGGCATCCTTACTTCCCAAGCATCAAAAGTATTAGTGATGTGCTATCGCAAATTGGCGTAAAGCATCATGCCATTCGGCTGGAGAAGGATGAATTATCGCTGATTAATAAACCTTTCATTGCACACCTTACAGCTGGTGGTGGGCAACTAGTACTCGTTGAGCAGGCAAAAAACGCTCAGGTTACACTCTTACTAAGCCCCGGGAACCGAAAGCGGATGGCGCTTCACCAGCTTGCAAACCTATTCTCGGGGGCAGTAATCATTATAGAGCCCAACCAACCCAATGCAAAGCAGGGTAAAGGGTATAGCTGGAAATATGAAATGATTAAGGCTTTGCCCATTGCGCTGGTTCTTCTGGGATTCTTGGTGCTTATGGGGCACCTTTTTGTCTCCCATACCGGGCTCGACTACCCAACGGGCGCTCTGGGGTATTTGCTGCCCATTACCAAGCTGCTGGGCTTATGCCTTACCATCATGCTGGTGCTACACGAGCTTAGCATACCCCTAAGCCTTACCGAGAGGATTTGCCACCTAACCCCCAAAACCGATTGCAACGCGGTGCTCCAGTCGAAGGCTGGCAAGGTGTTGGGTCCCATTGGGCTTGCCGATGCTGGGTTAATCTACTTTGTGGCAACCCTTATGCTACTCATGGCAAGGCAGCTTAACCTGTTGGCAATTTTAAGTACGGTGGCGCTGCTAGCGCCAATCTACACGGTGTGGGCACAGCTCAAGCTGCGCAGGTGGTGCCCCCTATGCCTAAGCGTACAGGTGGTTCTGCTGGCCGAATTCGTTGTGCTTGCCCAATTGCTCCCCGGCTTAACTATAACCCTACCCGCCATGGCGCTAGGGCTAACAACGCTAACAGTTGTAGCGGCAATATGGGTGCTGTACAAGCTGCACCATGAGGCAAAGCAGCATTACCAGCAGCAGCGAAAAGCATTCCTTGGCCTAAAACGGCAACCCGCCGTATTCGCAACGCTTATGGCGCATCAACTTGTGGGCGATGTGCCGCTCGCCCACAATGGGTATTACTTTGGGCCGCCGAATGCCCCAGTAAGCCTAGCAGCATTCATGAGCCTACAGTGTCCACACTGCGCCGCTGAGTTTGCAGCCATGCGTAAGCTGCTTGCCGAGAGCTCCCAGGTGGGGCTAAAGTTGATAATAGCACCCCCTGCTAACAAGGAGCAGCTGCAAGTGCTAAACCACCTTGTTGCCAAATACAAGCAACAGGGCGATGAAGCAGCCCTGAACCTACTTGGGCAGTGGTATGCAAACCCTGCTGAAGTATTAAAACAGCAATTAAAAGATTATAGCACAGTGGATGACCAAACCCTTAATGAGTGGATAACGAGTAGCAAGACACTTTTTGAGCAATTTAGGGTGACAGGAACGCCCCACGTGCTGGTGAATGGCTTTAAGCTTCCGCAGACCTATAGCCCTTACGACCTAAGGCACTACATACCCGAAATACTATTGCTAACCCAAAGGCGCAAAGGGCAGGAAGCCCCACCGGTTGCACACCCGTAGCTCCCTGCCCGAACCGCCCTCTCAAAAAAAAGAAAGGAGGTAGTACATGACGTAAAGGTAGTGAAAAACCAGAAGCCACGGCTTCACAAAGTGTATGGCATTAAAGCATACGCTAACCATTTTTAAGAATTATGCCTTAAAATTAAAAACAACTAAATTTACAGATTATGAAAACCTTACAATCAATTTTAGACAGCCCCGACCGCAGGCTTAGCGCGGAGGAGATGCTAAACCTAAAAGGTGGAGGTTCGAGATGTTATTGCAAATATACTTCAGGGGATCAGTATATTTATCAAGCTATTCAGGGTAATGGAACTTGCAGTCAAGCTCAACAAGCTTTGATGGATTACTATGAAGGTGTGTGGGACAGAATAGAATGCGGTAACCTCTGATAAAGTAAACCTATAACTCCGTTGCCTTTGAAATACCAATGGTGTATTATTACGTAAAGGCAATGGAGTTATTAATAATCTCTAAAAAGCTTACTATGAAATTTCACCATTACTGCCCCCTTATTATTTCTTTATTGCTTATCACTTCTTGCAATAGCAATTTGCACGATGACAATAAGACCAACCCTCAAAAACCCATAGTAATTGATCTTGAGAAAAACCTAAAAAATTTTAAACCAGCATCATTAAGTCAACTTGGCGCCTCAATAAATTATATACCCTTAGAAACAAGCCGTTCCGTAACGATTGGCACCATTAAAGGAATTGAAATAGATAAGGAGTACATACTTGTTAATGATAAGGAAAAAAACGTTTATCTATTCCAACAGAACGGCGCATTCATCTCAACAATTGGCAAGCAGGGTCGAGGCCCAAATGATTTCATACTCCCTTCGGTTCCCAAAATAGCGTTCGGCTTAATCTATGTACCTGATATAATTGGTAATAAAATACAAATTTATAACTTCAAGGGAGCGCATGTCAATTCCATTAAAGTACCTGAGTGGCACCTTTCGGCAACTCCCCAATTAAAAAACTGGCATCCAACATCAAAATCAAGTGCGTATATTTATGTTCCAATTAATTCAGGGGGCCAAAAGTACAGGCTTATTGAGATAAACGATAGGGGTGACACGCTTAGCACTTTACCAAACACTACCTTTTTTCAAAAGCACCTTACACATTCGACCTATAGTGATGGGACTACTTCAAGCGCTTGCAATATTTACAAATACGGCAGCGCATTAAGAATGTCAGAAAGGCTTGTTGATACCATCAGGGAAATAACAAACGATACTCTTTTGCCAATTTATATAACCCGTAGGGGGCGCTACGGAATACCCACCCATTTATTAGGTGAAGATATGGAACAACCTGATATTATGAGCATAAGGAAGAATTTAATTTGGGTTTGGCAGGTCTTTGAGACAAGTAATTACCTCTTTCTTTTAGTAAGAGCATACGGAGAAAATTACCCATTCAAATTTAAAAATTCAAGATTTGGATTTGGTTTTCCCATGAACATAATGGTTATCTACAACAAAGAGAAGGACGAATATTTCTCAGTAG
>DDWD01000039.1 GCA_002345825.1 Bacteroidales bacterium UBA2295 | reverse complement strand
ACACGCCTTATATCTTCAGGATTATTTAAGGCAATCTTCGATGCCATTTTGCGATATTTGCTTTTAAGGAAAAGCTCGCCAAGGTAAGCACCAGCCATTAGCGGAGCATAGGCTGTTGATGAGTTGTATATCCCCCTATGCAAATTGGTTACCCATCCGCCAAGGCTTATGCCACTGGTTACTATTGGTCCCGTTGATATCTTTTTTACCGCTGTAATAATCTCTTCGTTTAGTCTAACCGATGTGGCTATCATTGCAGTGAAATTGCTCAGGTCAACCATAGTGTCCTGATATTGCTTTCGTGAGCTATTGTGGAATGGCGCCCTTACAACAATTAAATTGGCCTCAACAGTGTCCTTGGTGTTTATAAAGATATTGTAGAATGTGTTTTTGGCCGATTTTTTAAAATCGAATGGCCGCTCATTGTTGCCGTGGTGGTATATAATGGTTGGATATTCTGCACCCTTCCATTGGGCTACACGGAATGCTGGATCGAGATTGCCCACCAAGGTTTTTGCACGCACCTCATAAATACCCTCACCAGCAATTTGGGGAAATTCAAGTTCAACAGCAGCAACATGTTCCTCAAACGATGGGCTTTGCAAACTGTTTGTAAAAAACTTCATTTTCCCAGCAACCATAGCACCTACCGATGCTGTTAGGTTATCAAAAAAAATGTGCTTATTCATAGCTTTACTCTTTTTATGTTTGTATGATATTGTTAATGTAATGGTTGGCAAAACCGGGATAAACTCGGGCCAAGGCGAGAACATCCAAGCTGCATTGCCCCTTGTGTGCTCAAGGTTTGACCAGGAATATACCGCTAGGGTTTGGTTTACTCGCAAATCTAAAAGCAATTGCTTTACTGTGAATGTATAGCCAGCGCTTACGTATGGACAAAGGTTATGGAAGTGAATATCGGTTTGCCTGTTGTAAAAATCCCAGTACTTGGCGTATCCGCCAATATACCAACCCTTTCTGTTGTCATTGATTTTGTTTTGTTGAAAATAGTAATTCGTTCCTAAGTGAAACTGCCCAACAAAAGCAACCTGATGAATATTAGATAGCGAGAGCCGTGCCTCAACATTCTGGTTTGGACGAAAAAAGTAGCCTCCAACAACATTCGCTCCGTACTCGTTGCCTGCGGCAATGGGAAGAAAACGTTTTGCCTCATCTTTTATTGAAAACCCAAGGGGAATTGCCAATGGGTTAGTTCCAATATACCATGCAGAGCCAGACTCAGCTTTGCTCTGAGCATAAGCATTATTGTTCTTAACACCAATAATAAGTATGACTGAGGCTAATCCTATAAATATTTTGTTTGTGTATTTCATGCTAGTTCACTCCTATACTGTAAAAGTAAAATCCTTCCTTCTGGCTATCGCCCACACGGATTGTTCCCGCTGGATCGGCAATAAACGTTGTTCCGCTATACTCTCGATCCAGTTCCGTTCCCCAACGATTGGCAAACACTTCCCACGCATTGAACTGACGGCTTACTGCATCAATTTTAAACATAGGAACCTCCGATGCCATAGGATGTAAAATTACCTCCGCCTTACGCTCGGTTAGCTGCTTGGTAAGCCAAAAACCATTCACATCGGCACAGATAATCATCCCAATTTTTATGCTGTTAATGGTAACAAGGGTCACGCTCGAATCGACCTTAGCTGCTGGTATTATTCCGCTTAAAATATCCTCGGGTGTAATATTCACCTTCCGGTGTATTGCCATTATCTCACCGTTGGGGTCGATTAAAACAAAAGAGTTGTAGAGGTTTTCAGAGTTAAGTTCTGTTAGTCCAAAGCCAATGTAGCAACCCAGCTCATTAGCGGTTTGGGCAATGCTGTTGGTAGCTGGGCCAGGTATGGTTTCGGCTATGCTACGCTGATAGGGTTCGGGGTTTTCATCGTCGATATACCAGCCCAGAACTGATTCGCTAAACAGAATTAGCTCAGCATTGGGGTATTGCTCTTTGGCCTGAGTAGCTTTTTGCCGAACCGTAGCAATATTTTCCGATTTATTTTTTGAGCAAATCATACTAACTGCCACCACATTCAAGTGCCTAGAGGCATTACTATCGTCGTATTGTAGCGGTGCACCCGACAGGTCGAAAAGGCTCTGCACAATGGTATCGTCTTTTTGGCATGAGGTAAGTAGCACCGCCATAACCAAAAGCATTATTAAGTTTAAGATCCGATTCAAAATTCTCATATTTATAGGTTTTCGATGTATAATCTATACTCATTGGTCATATTCTCCCAGGTTACCCCAGTTAAGTTCAAAAAATCATCCTTAAAATGCTCTGGTGTTGAAGTAAAAAGCTTGTTGATTTCCTCTAGTCCATAGCTGTGAACTAGAAATTTGGTAAATAACCCGCTGTTGGGGTAGAATATACTCTCATCGCTGGTGCTCTCGAAAAGGAGTTGGTCGGGAGTTAAAATTTTTTCTGGCTCGTTATTTCTGTAATGCACAATAATATCTTCAATTAAATATCTACTGTAACTACCATCGAGCCAAACGGCGTAACCCTCGCTCATAAGTTTGGTCTGGGGATAGCCCAACGTTCGATGTGTTATAACATGCACCAGTTCATGCGCACCAACGTAGGGGTTTACCACTCCGTACATATCGGTGAAATCGTTCATACCTACCAAAAAGGTGTAGTAAAATGTGTTGAACTTAGGTATGGCATGACCTCCGCCGTTTGTTCCTATTAGCTCCTTGGCCTCATCCTTATTGTAGAGATATACCAAAACCTTATCGCTAAACTGGCGGTTTATGCTGTCCTGTACAGCTTGGTAGTAAAAATTCTGATTGTTTAAAATAAACACAGCCTCTTCGGGTGTTGGAGAGGTCGATTGAGAGTAATCCCAAGGGCGATAATGCAGAATCACATTCTCGCTTTCCAGTATCTCCCATTCCTGCTGATGGTCTATCTCTGCAATAAAATCGGTACAAGAGAATAGCGAAATCAAAATCAGAATAATGAATAGTTTTCTCATTGTGCTCAATTTTTAAAAATCCACTCCTACTGTTAATGCGAAAACCCTATCGAGCTTGTGGTGGATAATATCGTTCACCTTAAACGATGGTTTTCTGTTTGCAAAGCCCACTAAATCGTCCTTGCTAATGGCAACTCTTAGCCCCAAATCTGTGTCAATAGCGTATCTGAAGCCCAAGATAAAATTGGTTTGGTAGTAAAATGCACGATATGAGGAAGCGTAAATCTTCTCACCTGCATCGGAAAAGCTGCTTAGACTTCCGTAATTGAAATAAGGTAGATAGAAATGCGCATCGAAACCCACTGAAAGTTGCCATTGCTGGTTTAAATCATAGGCAGCCCTAAAGCAGGGGCCAAGGTAAAGGTTGATATCGCCTGTTTTTTCAGATGTGCCTGATAAAAAAGGCAAATTACGATACTCAAAGAGCACCCCTGAAGAGAGGTTGTGCTTAAGGCTTATCTTATCCCCATCAAATAGAGTAAGCCATAGTTTATACCCGAGCATTGCTTTGTAATACGATAGTTCACTTTCGGCAAGCAGAAAGTTTTCGCCCTGTCCATTATCAGATGACAATTTGGTTGGGGCAGTGGTGAAAAACGAAAATGTGTGTACTCTTGGGCCTTTGCGAAAACTAAAACTCCCATTTAACGCAACTCCTTGGGCTTGTACTACAGGATATCCTGCTCTTAATGGGTAACCCATTTTTTGCTGGCTGTATGAACGGTAAAACCAGAATTGCGAAGAAATAGTCCTACCGTTTGGTACCCCCTCATCCGCCTCCTTAGCAAAAATTTGCGTTGAGCAAAAGATAAAGATTAAGTTTAAAACAATGGCTAAAATATTTCTAATAATAGCGATGCGCTGCATAACAAAAATAATTTTGTTTCAGACTAATCACGCTTTGTGCCAAAATAGTTTGAAACCTTATTATCTGATGTTTACAATGTTGCTGATAGTTTGTTGTTGTTCATATTTGATCAAGTTGTGTTCGTAAACGAACAGCTATAGGATAGTTAGGCCATTTACAAAGAGAGCTAACATATCAGTCTCATTTTCTTGAATTTTATTGACACATTTGCAATAAAATACATACCTTTGTTCGGTGTGTTAATATTTTTTATTGAAAAAACTTAGTATTTGTCGGGATTACGACTCAAAAAGTATACGAAAAAACCAAAAACCATTCATTAAATACCTACAAAAGGGAGTGTGTGAAATACAAAAGGCATTGAACAATAAACCAGCAGCATTTGAGTAACTGACTATATTTACAAATCGAAAAATATATATCGTTGAAATGAATCTAAAAAAGCAATTCCGTGCTCAAATCATATTCATTTTCTTGTATTTGCTCTTTTCTGGAATACATATTACGAGTCAAGCATCAAATTCAGGTAGGGCAAATAAAAACCTCGACCCCGTTCTTATAAATGGGAAAAAGTATGTTTTGCACTCCACTGCAATTAATGGTCACCAATACTTAGCTAGTCCAACCTTTGAGAATGGTAGCGTAACCATTAAGGGTGAAGTATACAAGGATGTAATGCTGAACCTAGATATTTATACCCAAGAACTAGTTCTGTCATTCAGCACAGCCCAGGGATCGAGCCAGCTTATATCTATGTCAGACGCATGGATAACAAGCTTTAGCATTGGTAACCGAAACTTTGAGTTTCGAACTTCTGAAGCTGGTACAAAAGAGATTTATCAAACGATTGGTACTGATGATGTAAAAATTCTATATCAATGGGAAAAGAGCATGAGGTTAAACCCAAACTCCGGCAAACATTACTTCACCCCATCTGCCAAAAAATCGTACGCACTAATTAACGGAGAGTTAAAGCGATTTAAATCGAATCGTAGTTTTATTAAGTGTTTTGATGATAGCAGTAAAGAATTATTAAAAAAGTACATAAAAGAGAATAGAATAAGAGTTTCTAAACTAAACGATTCTGAAACACAAAGTCTAATAAATTACTGTAACAACATTATTAAAAATTGAAAAACTTAGTATTCCTTCTAACTTGCCTGCTTTTCGTTATTGAGTCCCAAAGCCAGGAGTGCCAAAGTTACATCAACACAGACAAAGATGTTTTGTCTTTTGTTGAGCTTAAGAACTTAGTGCTTAACCAAAAGGGTATTAGAATTTTTTTCGATTCTGATAAGGTAAACTCCATCAACTTTTCGATTCCATCCGATAGCATTGAAATTTTTGAAACGCTAAAAAACAATCTTGTTAGCAAAGGATTTAGCATTTTATGCTGGCAAGGCAATATTGTTATAACGGCTAAACCCATTGAATTTGCTGAGCTAAACAGGAACATCGAAAGTACGCTTAAGTCAACCGAGGTACATCAGGATCGGGCAAGCCTAACCGAAACAGAACAGAAATACCTAAAAAGCAGAGGAGCCCAAACGTTAGAGTCAATCACCGTTGGCTCTTCAACTGCTTATAAGGGAAAACCAAAGGTAAAGGTTAGTGGAGAGCTCCGAGATGAAAGCACCGGGGAAACACTTATTGGGGCAACAATATTTATTGAGGAGCTAAAGGCTGGCACTTCAACTGACCTAGATGGGTATTTCTCATTGGCAGTAGCGCCGGGAACTTACACTGCACGATTTGATTGCATGGGACAAAAGAGCGTAAAGTATCAGCTCAACGTGCTGTCCGACGGGCACATCTCCCTTAGCCTTGAAAAATCGTTGATGCAGATTGACGAGGTTTTTGTTTACGGCGACAAGTCGATAAATGTAACAACACGAGATGCCGGATTCGAGAGGATTCCAATTGCCACGCTCAAGGAATTGCCCATGATGATGGGCGAGCGAGATGTGATTAAAGTTTCCGAACTGCTCCCTGGCATTGTCACCATTGGTGAAGGAGCATCGGGCATTAACGTAAGGGGTGGAAATAACGATCAGAATGGGTTCTATATCAACAAGGTACCAATATACAACACATCGCATGCTTTTGGTTTTTTCCCAGCATTTAATCCCGACATCATCAAAGACTTCTCGATATATAAGGGCCATATGCCCGCTGAGTACGGGGGGAAATTATCCTCAGTATTCAACATTGTAACCAAACAGGGAAATCGAAAGCGCTTTAATGTAAGAGGAGGGTTAAACCCAATAACATCTAACATAACGCTTGAGGGGCCAATTATTAAAGACGTGGGTTCGGTACTACTCAGCATGCGATCAACATATTCGAACTGGGTTCTTCGAAAGATTAAGGATCCTAACATCAGGAATAGCAAGGCTAATTTTAACGACTTTGTATTGTCTTCGAGCCTCGAACTCAGCAGCAAGGATCAGCTAAACATTTTCAGCTACTATAGCAACGATTTTTTTAAACTTTCAGATATTAATCAGTATACCTATTCGAACTTTGGAGGCTCGTTGGAGTGGAAGAGATCAATCTCACAAACCCTCCGATCGGAAGTGGCCCTTATCACCTCGCGCTACTCTTTTAGCACAATCGATCAGAACATTGAGCCCCTTTCATACGAGCACGACTACAGCATTTCGCACTACGAACTTAAAAGTGCCTTATCGTTTATCCCCAACAATAGCCACAGGCTAGATGGTGGAATATCGTTTATTGGCTATAATCTACAAAAAGGACAGGTAAACCCGTATACAGAATCTTCTGTTAGGGTTCCAGTAAATCTTGGTCATGAAAATGGTTTTGAGGGAACGCTTTTCCTTGCCGACAGCTACGACCCCTTTCCTTGGCTTAATGTTTACCTTGGCTTACGATACTCAGCGTATGCCCCACTGGGCAAGCGTGATGTGTATAGTTACGCAAAGGGGTATCCAGTAGAAGCCGACTACATAGTAGATACAACCCATTACAATCGGCTCCAGCCCATAAAATGGTATCACGGCCCCGAAGTTAGGGCGTCAGTTAATGTAAAAACCGGGGCAAACGGTTCTGTTAAGCTCGCATTCAATCAAACCCGGCAGAATTTATTCATGCTTAACAATACCATTACCATATCGCCAAACACGCAATGGCAACTGGCCAACGAGCACCTAACCCCATTGCTGGGGAAACAAGTATCGCTCGGATTCTTTAAAGATCTCCCAAGTAAATCCTCCGAATTTTCTGTTGAACTATTTGCGAAGCAAACAGAAAACATTAATGAGTTTAAGGATGGTGCAAATTTTATTGGTAGCCCTTTAACAGAAACCATGGTGCTACAGGGCAACCAAAAGGCATATGGTATTGAGCTCATGATAAGGAAGCAAAAAGGTAGATTCAACGGATGGATTGCATACACATACTCCCGATCAATTGTTGAGGTTAATGGCGAGGAGACCTGGAACCAAATCAACAAGGGTATTGCTTTCCCATCAAACTACGATATTCCCCATGCAGTGAATAGCGTATTTAACTATAGATTTTCAAGGCGTATAAATGTCTCTACCACTGCCACCTACCAAACCGGCCGACCCATTACCTATCCATTATCAATTTACTACATCAACAACATTCCGGTTGTAAACTACTCGAACAGGAACGAGTATAGGATTCCCGATTATTTTAGGCTCGACTTTTCGGTTGCGGTAGAAGGAAATTTAAAGCGGAACAAGCTATTCCATAGTTCATGGGTATTTGGTGTTTACAATGCTACTGGACGTAAAAACCCCCTATCAATTTATTTTAAGCTAGATGAGGGAAAAATAAGGGGTTACAAATACTCGGTTATTGGAACCCCAATTGTTACAGCCACATGGGTTTTTAAATTAGGAAACTATGCAACAGAATAAATTTTTTGTATTGCTTTTAGTAGCTATGCTTGGCTTGGCAGGCTGTATCGAGAGATACATCCCCAACGAGATACTTGAGAGCGAGGAGAACTACGTGATATGGGGTCGGGTTACAAACAACAGAGACTATCATCTTGTAAAGGTGACAAAAACCTCTTCGCTTGAGTACCCCAGAAATATGGGGGTAATGGGATGTGAAGTTGCCATAGTTGACTCTGACAACAACACCTATATCTCAGAATACGGAAATTACGAAGGTGAATACTACGTGAACATTGAACCCGAGCTAATAACAGTGGGTAAAGCATTTAAAGTAATTGTTAAAACCCCCGATGGCATCGAAATTGAATCGGCCTACGATACCATTAGGCCATGCCCTGAAATAAAAGACTTGTATGTGCAAAGAGTAGATAAACCAACCACCGATCCGAATATTATGGAGCGGGGTGTTCAGTTTAAGGTCGATTTAGATGCGGATGATTCTTTTGGTAGATATTTTAACTGGGAAATGGAGGTTACTTTCGAATACAGGTCGGCCTTCCCATTAACTCACTATTTCGATGGAGAAATACATGAATTACCACGACCCGATTATTCAATGTACTACTGCTGGCAAACAGAACAGATAAAAGACTTTTTCCCCTTAAGCACAAATAGTTTTGATGAGAACAGGTTCACGGGACACAACCTCCATTTTGTTAACAATCGAACCCAAAGATTACTTTATCAGTACAGCGTTTTGCTATTTCAATCGGCCATTAACGAGGGGTACTTCAATTTTTTAGATGACCTGAGAAGAAACTCAACAGATCAGGAGGGGCTTTTTGGCGCACAGCCCATAGGTGTAAGGGGTAATTTACACTCTACAAACAAGCCCGAAACCAATGTTTTAGGGTATTTTAGTGCCGAAAACGTCCAATCACGCAGATTCTTCTTTAGCAACGTAATGGATGTGCCATTTGAAATTCCGGTTACATGCATACCCTATATGCCTTTGAATGGATTCGCCTCATTTCATCCAAACGATTACCCAATTTACATGGCAATTGGTCAGGATGGCTCATTGGGAGTAGTAGGTAAATCATGCGTTGATTGTAGAAAGCTGGGGGGATCAACCCAAAAACCATCCTACTGGCCATAAAAATCGATATGTAACAAATGAAAAAAATCGCACTCATACTTGCCTCGTTTTTAACCTGTTCCCTCGCAGGCCTGGCTCAAACCAATACAAGTCAGGCAAATCAGGTTGTTGATGTTGAAAATGATAAGGTAACCCTTTTCACTGATAGAAACTTATACGTTGCAGGGGAGCTGCTCTACTTTGCATCACATATTAACAACAGCACTAAAGTAAATAGCCGTGTGCTTTATGTTGAACTCATATCGCTTGATGGAAGGCCAATTCAAGCCTCAAAATATAAAATTGATAACAACAAAGCCTACGGTGCACTGACTATTCCAAAAGAAACTCCCTCGGGAAACTATTTGGTAAAGGCCTATACACGGTGGATGAGAAACTTTAATCAAGCAGAATACTCGTACACCCAAATTCTTGTTGTCAACCCGTCGAATCAAACCCCACTCCCTCCCACCACCAATGGCAATGGAAGCGAGGTGAGGCTTAACCCTATTGAACAGAGTGATCATCCAATCTCAATAAGTCCGAATCACAACAATTACAAACCGCGAGAAATTGTAACTATTAATATTGACACCAAAGGGAATGACACACCGCCATGGCTTTGCCTTACAATTGCCCCTAAGGCAACATTAATTAATCAAATATCAATAGGCAACAAATCAGAATATCCAATACCCGACAGCATTGTATTTAACGCCGAGAGCAAAGGGTTTTCTCTTACCGCAAATGTCCAAAACGCTGAAACAAATAAGCCATTAGCATACAGCTTGGTTAACATTTCAATATTAGGGCCATTCCCCGATTTCTTGGCAAGCAGAACCGATACAACCGGATTCTTTTCCGTTGCTTTACCTGAAATTTTGGGGACTCACGATTTGTATATTGGGTTTCAGGAAGGGGAAAACCCAAAAGTTAAGTTCGACAACGACTTTTGCCCACGAAGGGTGAAGGTTCAACTGCCAGCGTTTTCGCTTTCCGATAACCAGTATGATGCAGCAACCAACATTATCAATAACCAAGTAATACACAATCACTTTACTAATTCAGATTTAGATAGCTTACAATCTACCGTTAAACATTCAGCATCGCCCTTTTACGGAACCCCCGATGTAAACTTTATCTTCAGTAATTATGTTGATTTACTCTCTGTTAGGGAGTATTTCCATGAACTTTTACCGGTATCGGTTAAAGAAATAGATGGTAAAACAACATTTCGAATCTTTGGAAATTACCCCGAATTCGACATCTATGAGCCTTTGATTCTGATTGACAACGTTGTAATTGATGATGCTAAAAGAATACTCGCTGCAAATCCTAAACAATTAGAGCGTGTTGAAATTATAAATAAGCCATACTACAAGGGCAATATGGTGTATGGCGGCATCGTGAGTTTCTTCTCCAAAGAGGGTGATTTTGCAAGGATTGAGCTTTCTCAATCGGATATGTTTATAAGCTATAAATTTTTTGCCGAAAGCAAAAGCTACAAAAATCAGAAAATACCTGAGGATAAACCAGATACTAGAAACACTGTTCTTTGGGTTCACGAAGTAGATCTTTCCGATGGGGGTGCTGAGCATAAATTTGTGACACCCGATACAAAAGGTGAGTATGAAATTTTGCTTAGAGGCATTGACCCTAACGGCAATTTGATTTTAAAAAAGAGTTATTTCGAAGTTCATTAGCGTTTGCAAGTGCAGTTTGCTAATTTTGTTTTGAATTAAAACACTTAGCCATGGTAAACCTCCGCCGACCCAACCGCTACGACCGCAGCTCCGGTTTCAACACCAAGTACATATCGCTAATACTGGCAGCCACTATGGCGCTGGTAATATGGGGATATCAAAAAATTTATTACGAAAACCCATCGCAATGGTTCCTGTATCTGGCCATTGGGCTAGGGGTTTTAGCTTTCGCCCTGGCAATTTATCATATTGCCAAGGTATGGACTAACCATCGTAAAAGTGTTAAGGAATCCAATAATGAGTAATCGTCCAAGAATTAACGTTTCGAAGAGTGCCTTCGATTACATTACCGAAATAAATGGTTGGTTGGCAATAGTAGCATTCTGGGCTCTTGTGTTCATACTAAATTTCACCACCCAATTACTTGTACTATGCATATTGTCCACATTACTTTTCATTGGCATTGGGCAACTACTGCGATATCCGCATCTGCTAAACTATCCTGTAAAAATTACTGAACAAAATGCGCTAAGGCAATACACGTTGGCAACCCGTTTTCTCAGGTATTTAAAAATGATCATTGTGCTCATCTTTTTTGGAGTTGGGCTGATTATAATAATCTCGCCTGAGCAGCTGCAGCCTTGGATTGCGTTCTTAGTGCTAGGGCTAACCATTATTCCCCTAATTATATTTCTAGCAGCATCGCGAAGGATTGCCTAACGCTAGTTAAAGCAAAAGTTCCCCGGAATTATTCCCACCCCAATGGTATCGATGGGTANNCGCTCATAAAGTCGGTTGCATCGGATATGAATATATCGCCAGTTTGTTTGTCGATATTAAGCGCACGGAACGTTCTGCCATTTCGAGCTATAAGAGGTTCGGCTGGTAACTCGGTGTCCAAAATGCTCATTGCATAAAGGTGATTGCAGATAAAGTATAGCG
>DDWD01000146.1 GCA_002345825.1 Bacteroidales bacterium UBA2295 | reverse complement strand
GATTTACCATTAGGTAATTAATCAGATAATCACATTATTAATCATAAAAATCAAACAATATGTTTAGTAAACAAACCTATATCGATCGGCGTAATGCGCTAAGAGCAAACTTTAAGTCGGGAGTCCTTTTTTTTATGGGAAACGACGAGGTGGGGATGAACTACGAGGATAACACCTTTCGTTTTCGTCAGGATAGCACATTCCTCTACTACTTTGGCATAAACAAACCCGGCCTTTTTGCAATTATGGACATTGAAAATGGTAACGATTACATTTTTGGCGATGATTTTACAATAGATAGCATTGTGTGGATGGGGCCACAGCCAACGGTTAAGGAGATGGCCGCCGAGGTTGGTGTGGAGAATACGGGTAATATTGTCGAATTGTCCGAGCTGCTATATCGTGTGCAGCGTGGCAGCGTACATTATCTACCACCCTATCGATCTGAACACTACATTAAGCTGATGAAGCTTTTGGGCATTTCACCCGCCGAGGCTAATAGCAAGGTAAGCGTACCATTTATTACAGCGGTTGGCGAGCAACGCAATGTAAAATCGGAGGAAGAAATTGCTGAGCTAGAGCATGCCGTATCGGTAACCGCCGAGATGCATCAGGCAGCTATGAGGTATGCCCAACCCGGAATGACTGAGGCACAGATTGCGGCCAAAGTGCATGAGGTAGCCCTAGCTAGGGGAGGCGATATCAGTTTCCCAATTATTGCCACCATAAATGGTCAAACGCTTCATAACCACTACCACGGTAATACCATCAGCGAGGGGCAACTCTTTCTTTTAGATGCAGGTTATGAAACACCACTGGGTTACGCAGGTGATATGAGTAGCACTTTCCCTGTGGGCAAAACTTTTACCGATGTTCAAAAAGAGATTTACCAGATTACCTTAAGGGCTCACAATGGTGCCATCGATATGCTAAAGCCTGGCGTTCATTTTAGGGATGTGCATCTGCAAGCCGCCCAAATAATTTTTGATGGGTTGAAAGATTTTGGTTTTACCAAAGGCAATACCAGTGATGCCATTGAGAATGGTGCGCATGCGTTATTTTTCCCCTGCGGAACGGGTCATTTAATGGGGCTCGATGTTCATGATATGGAGAATCTGGGCGAGCAGTATGTTGGTTACTGTGGCGTCCCTAAAAGCAAGCAGTTTGGACTAAAATCGCTTCGTTTAGGTCGCGAGCTCAAACCAGGATTTGTGCTAACCATTGAGCCTGGTATTTACTTCATTCCAGAGCTTATCGATCTGTGGCAGCAGTCGGGTATAAACAAGGATTACATTAACTTTGATAAAGTTAATCAGTACCGAGGCTTTGGTGGCATTCGCAACGAGGAGGATATTCTAATTACCGAAACGGGGCATCGAATTTTGGGTAAACCTTTAGCAAAGTCCATTGAGGATGTTGAAAGCGAAAGGGAAAAGGCATTTGCCTAGCACCATTTTGTTAATGCCTTTTGATAAAGTACTTTTGTGTTTAAGCGGGTCAACTTTGAAATTAATCACACTGATCACCAAAATAATAGATACAATGAAACTGATTAAATCCCTTTTCTTTCTTGGACTGCTAGCTGGTACCGTTAGTAGCTCGTTGGCGTGCACAGTAATTGCCGTTGGCAAGAAAGCATCAGCCGATGGTTCGGTAATTATTTCGCACACCGATACTGGTCCCGATTCTAGGATATTCTACGTGCCGGGCAAAAGATTTAAGAAAGGCGAAATGGCTCCCATATTCTGGGGAATACAAGATGCGGATAGACCACTAACCGACGATGGTAAAATCTTAGGATATCTTCCACAGGTTGAAAAAACCTACGGTTACTTTCAATCGGCCTATTCGCACATCAACGAGTATCAGCTGGCCATTGCCGAGAGTACCACTTCGCAACGCAACGAGCTAATATGCACAATGGACAACGGCAAGCAGATTATGACCATTGAGCAGGCAATGATTTTTGCACTTCAACGCTACCAAAAAGCTCGCGATGCGGTTCAGTTTATTGGTGATTTGTGCACAACCTACGGTTTCCTTCCATCGAGCGGTGATGGTTCTGAGGCCTTGGTGATTGCCGATACTGAAGAGGCTTGGGTTTTTGAAGTTTTTGGAGTGGGTGCAGACTGGACTCCTGAAAGCAACAAACCCGGTGCAATATGGGCTGCACAGCGATTGCCTGATGATGAGGCTACTATGATTCCTAATTGGAGTATAATTAAGCAGATCGATCCAAAGGACAAGAATAATTTTTTGGTGTCAGATAACTATTTGCAGGAGGCTATCGATAGGGGATGGTACAATCCACAGTCTGGTGAACCTTTCGTTTGGCAGGAGGTTTATGCTCGAATTCCCCAGGAATTTGCCACAAGCAGGTTCTGGCTGTTTTATCATACATTTATGCCTAACCTTAAGGAGTGGCCCAATAGGATGTTAGATCCTAGCAACCCATACAAGGGGAAGGAGCCATACTTTCAGTTCGTAGAGCCAGTTTCCATTTATCCATTCTCAGCCGTTCCTGAGCAAAAAATCAGTGTTCAAGATATTATTGCGTTTCAACGTTCTACCTTTGAGGGTACTATCTACGATATGACTTCTTACCCTGAGTGGCTTGTCCCCGACGGTAAAGGAGGATTTGTGAAAAGCCCATTAGCAACTCCTTTCCCCGATAGCGAGATGCGAAAGTTGTTAAAACAAACCTATCGCAGGCCCGTGGCGCGCCATAGGGGGCATTACGGAATGGTTACTCAGCTTCGTGGATGGTTGCCTAATGAAATTGGAGGTGTATATTGGGTTTATCTCGATAATCCCTACTTTAGCCCTTACGTGCCAATATATGCAGGGAATTTATCGGTTGCAGAAACATACAATACTTACAATCCTAATGTTTATGATGAAAAGTCGGCGCGTTGGGCTATCGATTTTGTCGACAACCTAGCCAATCTTCGTTTCCAGCACATAGCTAAGGATGTTAGGGCAGTACGCGACCCGTTTGAGGCCGATCTATTTGCAAATCAAGCCCAGATTGAGGCTGAAGCGAGCAAGCTATACAAAAAGGATCCAGCATTAGCTCGCCAATATCTGACTAAGTATTCGAATAGCAAGATGGATGAGGTTACTAAGATGTTTTTAGATCTCAGAAATCAAATTATTGTTAGGTACACCAATAATTTGGAGTAAGAGCTAGATCTTAACATTGTTATGTGTCCAAATATAGAACTCTGATAGGCCAGCATTGACAAAAGTGCAACCTATCAGAGTTTTGTTTTAATGCTTTGTGTTGTGTTGTAATTAGATAGTTTCGAGCCAGTTAAAAATTATTTGTTTACCATACGGAGTGAGAATTGACTCGGGATGGAACTGTACAGCACAAATATCTAGCTCACGATGGCTTAAAGCCATAATTGACCCGTTGTCGTCAATGGCATCAATACTAAGGCAACTTGGTAAGGTGTTTTTTGATACTACCCATGAGTGGTAACGCCCCACATCCATTCTGCTGGGCAAATCGTCGAACAGGTAGTGTTGGGGTTGGTTTATATTTATTGATGTTGCTACACCATGGTAAACCTCGTCGAGGTTCTCAAGTGTTCCTCCAAATACCTCGGCAATGGCTTGTTGCCCAAGGCATACACCAAAAATCTTTTTGCTATGCTTGTATCGTTCAATGAGAGGCAATAGCAAGCCCGATTCGTAAGGTAACCCTGGGCCGGGCGACAGAATAATGCCATGGTAGCGGTTAACTTCATCCAGATTAATCTCTTTATTTCTAATCACATCCACATCAATATCTTCAAACTCGTCTACGTAGTGGAATAGGTTGTAGGTAAACGAGTCGTAGTTGTCGAGGATAAGGACTTTTGGCATTGATACTTTTTGCTAAAATAGTAACGAAAGGCAAGTTAACCCTCCGTCCATCTTTCTAAACTCCGACATCTCAACCTCAATAATATTGTAGTCTAATTCTATAATTTTCTGTTTCGATGTTGGAAATCCTTTTGGGATAAGCAGGTTGTCGTTTACTTTTAGGCAGTTGGCAGAGTATTCCTCGCCCTTATCAAGAATAATAACATTGATATTTTGAGCGATGTGAGCCATCTCCTGAACAGCAATAAAGTTGTTGTTTCCCAAATAGGCTATCCCTGTTTTTAGGTGTAGTATATCATTTACCGAAACAGTTGATGATGTGTATCCATACTTTTCGAGAATGGATGAAAGTTGTTTTGCACCCTCACGGTTGGTTCGCTTGGTTAACCCAATGTAGAAATGATTTTCAACCCTCATAATATCGCCCCCCTCGAGGGTTCCGGGTGCAACAATACTTTCTATCGATTTATAGTCAGCAAGTACAGAGGCTATCCTTTCCTGTTCTCCAAGGCGAGCAGGGTCGCCAGGCCTTGATATAATGGCAACCTCCTTGGTTACAACAGCTGTATCCTCTACAAAGCAACCATCGGGGTATCGCTCATCGGCCTCAAGGACAATAATTTCCACACCACATTTTTTTAGAGCTTCGCAATAGATATTGTGTTGCTCTAGAGCTTTTTCGTATACTGGTTTACCTAAGTTCGATGAGGTTATACCATCAGCAAAGTTCTTTCCCGGTTGTCTTACAATTGCTTTTATGTATTGGTGCATCATTATGAGTTTTTTATGATTTTTATTGCTTCAGTTGGATCTTCGGCCTTAAAAACGGCATTGCCTGCTACTAGCACGTTGGCACCAGCTTGGTAAAGCTTTCCAGCATTGTGTGGACCTACACCACCATCAACTTCAATTAGGGTGTTGCCGCCCTTTTCGTCAATCATCTTGCGGAGTCTTTCAATTTTCGAGATGCTGTTCTCGATAAAGCTTTGGCCTCCAAACCCAGGATTTACGCTCATGATTAGCACCATATCGAGATCGGGAAGAATCTCGTTTAACAGCTCAACGGGTGTATGCGGATTTAGCGAAACGCCGGCTTGCATTCCTAGCCTTTTTATCTCTGATACAGTTCTGTGCAGGTGCGTGCAGGCTTCCCAGTGAACGGTGAGAATATTAGCCCCAGCATCCTTGAAACGCTGCAAGTAGCGGTCGGGGTCAACTATCATTAAATGTACATCCAACGGTTTTTTTGCCAGCTTGGCAATATGCTCCACTACCGGAAATCCGTACGACATATTGGGTACAAACACGCCGTCCATTATATCCAAATGAAACCAATCGGCCTCGCTTTGGTTTACCATTTCGATGTCGCGTCCCAAGTTGTTAAAATCGGCCGATAGGAGCGAAGGGGCAATATATCTTATCATAATTCAATACTTTTTCGCAAAGTTAGTGAAAATGTTGGTATCAATAGCACCAAGAGTTAGGGGCGATTTGCTCTTTTAGTATTAGCTTTTTAAGTTTAGATTTATTAGATTTGTGTTCTTGAATTTTTAAAAATACTTTCTAATGGAAAATAGTGCTACAAAGACTTATGAGTTTTTAGAGAATTTTGAATTTTGGTTACAAAGCATAGGCCTAAGCGCAGATTTGGCTCAATATACCAAAGTTTTTACTGCCATAATTTCAATACTTATACTTGCTGTATTGGCCAACTATATTGCCAAACGGATAATTGTAGTGGGGCTTACGCGGATAACCCAAAAAACAAAAAATAAATGGGATAATTATCTTGTAACCCGAAAGGTGTTTCATAAACTATCGCATTTGGCTCCAGCCCTAGTTATTCAGTTTACCATTGGGATAGCGCTATACGATTTTAACCCAGATTTAACCCTTACCATCGTTAATCTAACTAAGGTATACATAGTTTTGGCCTGGGTATTTGTAATAAACTCCTTCCTCGATGCCCTGCATGATGTGTACCTTAATCTTGATATGGCAAGGAATAGACCCATAAAGGGGTATATCCAGCTATTCAAAATCATAGTTTACATTTTTGCAGGCATAGTTATAATTGCCATTGTTTTTGATAAGGATGTTAAGAATCTGCTGGTTGGAATGGGGGCTTCGGCAGCAATTCTCACCTTGGTTTTTAAAGATACTATTCTAGGTCTTGTGGCCTCGGTTCAGGTATCGGCTAACAATATGGTGAAACCGGGCGATTGGATTGAGATGCCTAGCCGCGGTGCCGACGGTACGGTGCTTGAAATCAGCCTAAATACAGTAAAGGTACAGAATTGGGATAGAACCATTAGCACAATTCCCACCTACGCTTTGGTGTCGGAAAGTTTTACAAACTGGAAAGGGATGGAAGAGGGGGCAGATGGGCGAAGGATAAAGCGTTCCATTTTTATAGATATGCGAAGCGTTAAGTTCTGTTCACCCGAGCTGTTGGACAAACTCAAAAAGATTCATATCCTTAAGGATTACATCGATATGCGATCAAAAGAAATTGAGGAGTTCAACGTAAAAATGGGTTTCGATACTTCGGTGCCTGTAAATGGCCGAAGAATGACCAACTTAGGCGTTTTTCGCAAGTACATTGAAGCTTATTTAACTCACCATCCCAAGGTAAATAGCCAGACAATTCAGATGGTACGTCAGATGCAGCCAACCGATAGGGGAATTCCTTTAGAGGTATACTGCTTTTCTGCAGAGAAGTCATGGGTGAACTACGAGGAGGTGCAGGCCGATGTATTCGATCATATAATGGCCGTAGTGCCTGAGTTCGAACTGAGAGTTTTCCAAAATCCATCGGGAGACGATTTTCAAGTTATTGCAAACACTTTTAATAGCAAACAGATATGAGCAAAAAGATTGCCTTAGCGCTATCCAGTGGCGGAGCAAGAGGCCTTGCACACATTGGTGTTATTGATGAGATTCAAAAGCGGGGGTATCAAATTGTTTCTCTTTCGGGGAGCTCAATGGGTGCTGTGGTTGGCGGAATGTATGCTGCTGGTACATTACCCGATTTTAAGAATTGGGTTGTAAAGCTTACCCGAATGGATGTGCTGGGTCTTATTGATTTTACGCTGGGGACCAATGGTTTTATTAAAGGTGAAAAGATTTTTGAGGAGATGCAGGAGCTGGGCTTTATCCCCGATAAGAGTATCGAACAGCTTGCCAAGTCAATGGTGATTTTGGCTACTGATATTATTAACAACAAGGCCATTACATACAATAAGGGCAATTTACGTCAGGCACTTCGGGCTTCAATTTCTATACCCGGTGTTTTCACTCCGGTAAAGAGTGTGAATGGACTGCTTGTTGATGGCGGCGTGCTTTACCCACTTCCCCTTGAGCAACTCAAAAAGGATGATGCTGATTTGGTAATTGCCGTTGACTGCAATGCCATAATTCCTTATAAAATGCCTAAAAAGGTTGATATTAAACATTATGAGTCGGATGAGGATAAATCGACATTTGATCAGCTTAAAGAGAAATGGTACGAGTTTTTTGAGGGCGATGAGAAAAATAAGCTCGATAAAGCGAACAAGCTGGGCTATATCGATTTGCTTTACCGCGTAATACAGGTAATGATGAATAGTGCTACCCAGCAGGCAATCAAAGATTTCCCACCCGATGTGTTTGTTGAAACATCGAAGGATGCCTGTGGCGTTTTCGAGTTTTACAGAGCTAAGGATATCATTGCCTTGGGACAGCAAGCATGCGCCAAGGCGCTTGACAAAGCAGGCTTATAATCCGCGTTGCCGAACCACTTCATACATAATTAGGGCTGATGCTACCGAAACATTAAGGGAACTAATCTTTCCGTTAATGGGGATCGATATTAGCTCGTCGGCCATTTTTAGCGCATTTTCCGAAATACCAGTATCCTCGGAGCCCATAACTATGGCTATGGGTTCGCTCATGGTGGTTTGGGTGTAAAGCTTGCTCGATTTTTCGGTGGCAGCAACTACTTTTATTCCCGATTGCTGTAGGAACGATATGGTTGACTTAAGGCTATGTACCCTACATATTGGAATGTGGTGAATTGCACCGGCTGAGGTTTTTACCGCATCGGCACCTATGCGAGCCGAACCTTTTGAGGGGAATACCACGGCATGCGCACCAGCACATTCGGCGCTTCGCACAATGGCTCCAAAGTTGCGTACATCGGTAACGCTATCGCGAATAACTATAAAAGGAGTTTTTCCATCTTCCCATAAGCGGGCCACCACCTCTTCAATAGGCTCAAAATCAACTGGCGAGATGTAGGCAATAACCCCCTGATGATTGCGCTGGCCAAACTGGCCAAATTTTTCGGCAGGAACATACTGTGGCACAATTCCTCTACTACGTAGCAGGCTCATTAGTTCTTGCACCAGCTCACCGCTAAGGCCTTTTTTAACAATTACCTTGTCAATCTCCTTGCCCGAGTTTATGGCCTCAATCAGCGGCCTAATGCCGTATATTACATCCGATGTGTTCTGTTTCATTGTGTTGTTGTTATATTAGTCTGAAAGTTTGAAAGTTTGAAAGTCTGAAAGTTTGAAAGTCTGAAAGTTTGAAAGTCAAAAGTCAAAAGTCAAAAGTCGAAAGTTGAAAGTCAATCCCTAAACCCTAAACCCTAAACCCTAAACCCTGAACTTTAAACTCATTCTTCTTAGTTGAAAAAAAGCAGTTGGCAATCATTTATTCAATCAATCAATCAATCAATCAATCAATCACCCTTCTCCCCCTAAAATCTCCATTTCGTAGTGCAGCTGTTCCCAGCGGTGCATAGTGCTGTTAAGTTTGGCCTTTAGGCTTTCGTATTCCTTAAAAAAGTCATCATCAATAGCTGTGCCCTCAGGATTGCTCAGGATGGAGTCCATTTCAGCAATTTTATTTTCCAATTCGCTAATTTCCTTTTCAACCTTTTCTATTTGCGAAGCAACTTTTCTAAGCACTTTATCCTGTTCTTTCCGGTCGAGCCATTCCTGTTTTCTATCCGATTGACCACTGTTATCTTTCTCCTCTTTTTCAATCTGTTTGCGGGTTTCTAGTTCCTTCAGATTTTCAAGCTTGCGCTTTCCAAGGAATTCGTATATACCGCCCAGATGCTCCTTAACCTTTCCATCACGGAATTCATATACCTTCGATACCAGCCCGTCGAGGAACTCACGGTCGTGCGAAACAACAATTACAGTTCCTTTATATCTATTCAAAGCATTTTTAAGAATATCCTTCGAGCGCATATCCAGGTGGTTGGTGGGCTCATCGAGAATTAGCAGGTTGTATGGTTGTAGCATTAGCTTCACCATGGCCAAGCGGTTACGCTCACCACCCGAGAGAACCGACACCTTTTTATCAACATCCTCACCCCTAAACAGGAAGGCGCCAAGAATATCGCGAATTTTTGTTCTAACATCGCCAACGGCTACCCTATCAATGGTTTCGAGCACCGTATGGGTAGGGTTCATCAGCTCATCCTGATTCTGGGCAAAGTAGCCAATGCTTACGTTATGGCCAATTTTTACCTCGCCTTTGTAGTCAATCTCGCCAACCAGAATCTTGATAAGGGTGGTTTTCCCCTCGCCGTTTCTGCCAACAAAGGCAACTTTTTCGCCCCGAGTGATATTGAAAGTAGCATTGTCAAAAACTAGGTGTTCGCCGTAGCTTTTACCCACCTCAGCAACTTTAACCACTAGATCGCCCGAGCGAGGAGCTTCTGGAAACCTGATGTTTACAGAAGTATTGTCTTCCTCCTCCACCTCAATAACATCTATCTTCTCAAGCATCTTCACGCGCGATTGCACCTGATTGGCCTTGGTGGCCTTGTAGCGGAATCGCTCTATAAAATCCTTGGTTTCCTCAATCTGTTTTTGCTGATTTTTATATGCAGCCAGCTGCTGCTCGCGACGTTCCTCGCGCAGCACAACGTATTTTGAGTAGGGAACTCTGTAGTCGTAAGCTCTTCCTAGCGATAGCTCTATAGTGCGCTCGGTAACATTGTCGAGGAATGCACGGTCGTGCGAGATAAGCAGGAGAGC
>DDWD01000174.1 GCA_002345825.1 Bacteroidales bacterium UBA2295 | reverse complement strand
GTCAATCAATCAGTCAATCAATCAATCACCCAATCATCCAATCACCCAATCATCCAATCACCCAATCATCCAATATCATATGAAACCAACATTTTCGCATACCGACGAGCAAGGCAAGGCCAATATGGTAGATGTAGGCGCTAAGCCCAACCAGATACGCGAAGCAAAAGCATCAGGCCATATCAAGCTCAGCGTTGAAACCATTCAGCTAATCCGCGAGAACAGCATGAAGAAGGGTGATGTGCTCACCATAGCCGAGGTGGCCGGAATACAAGCGGCCAAAAGGGCTGCCGACCTAATCCCGCTTTGCCACACCCTGCTCCTAACCAAGGTTGATGCAAAAGCATCGCTAATAGATACTGGCGTTGAGGTGAATAGCCGAGTGAAATGCATTGGTCAAACTGGTGTGGAGATGGAAGCACTAACCGCCGTATCGGTAGCACTGCTAACCATTTACGATATGTGCAAAGCAGTGGATAAGGGAATGGTAATTGGCGAAATAAAACTGAACGAGAAAACAAAAACAAACGTAAAATAATATCTACAAAACAATATAACCATGCAAAAGGTAAAGGTACTTTCAGTAAATATATCAACCGAAAAGGGAACAGTTAAAAAGCCCCAACCAAGCATTGAACTAAACGAAATGGGCATAACCAGCGATGCGCACGCAGGCGACTGGCACAGGCAGGTTAGCATGCTGGGCAAGGAGAGCTTCGACCGGTTTGCGCAGCTTGCTGGCCGTGAGATTAATTTTGGCGAGTTTGCCGAAAACATTACCACCGAAGGGGTTGAACTGGTTAACACTAAGCCCGGCGATAGGTTTGTAGGCAAGGAAGTTGAATTGGAAGTAACCCAAATTGGCAAAAAATGCCATGGCGACAGCTGTGCCATTTACCGCGAGGTTGGCAACTGCGTTATGCCCAAGGAGGGAATTTTTGTTTGGGTAAAAAAATCAGGCACCCTTAAGCCCGGCGATGAGCTGGAGTACATCCCCAAAGTGTACAAGGTAATGGTTATCACGCTAAGCGATAGGGCCTATAAGGGAACCTACGACGACAAGAGCGGACCAGCCGTGGTGGGTAAAGTGGATGAGTTTTTTGAATCGATTAAATGGCAACACAGCGTCGATACTATAGTTATTCCAGACGACGACAGGATGCTACGCGGAAATTTGCTTAAAGCAAAGGATATGGGCTACGACCTTGTGATCACCACAGGTGGCACAGGAATTGGTGAGCGCGACATTACACCCGATGTTGTTAAAGAAATGCTCGACAAGGAGATCCCTGGAATTATGGAGATGATAAGAATGAAGTACGGTGCCGAAAAACCAAACGCACTGCTTAGCCGCAGCATTGCTGGCATAATGGGCAGCACATTTGTTTACACACTACCAGGCAGCGTTAAGGCCGTAAACGAGTATATGACCGAAATAACCAAAACGCTTAAGCACCTGTTCCTTATGCGAATGGGAATTGATAACCATTAATCAAAATTTAATCGACATACATCCAAAGTACATCTCAACCAAAAATAAAGGTTTCAACCCATTGGGTTTAACAATAAAAAGGAGCAAGCTAAACAGACTTGCTCTTTTTTTGTTACATTACTCGAGATGTTTCAAAACAAATTCTAAAATAATCCAGTGACATAAACCTTTGCTACTAGTTGTTGTCATATATTAGCATAACAAAATATCAACATACCTTTATGATAAAGAGAATCATCTATTTAGCAATAATTCCAGCCGCAGTAATGCTTACGATGGCCAGCTGCAGCGATGGAGAAGAGAAAGGAACTACCGGAAGCCAAAAAAACAGAGCAGGCCTAGAGGTAAACGCATACGTGGTAAAACTTCTGCCTTTAACCCAAGGGTTATCATTATCCGGCACTCTTTTAGCAGGCGAGGAGGTTGAACTAAGGGCTGAAACAACGGGCAAATTGGTAGAATTTCATCTAGATGAAGGCAAATCGGTAAAGAAAGGGCAATTGCTGGCAAGAGTTAACGATAGCGAGATTAGAGCCAGACTCGAGAAATCAAAATCGGACCTTAAGCTTGCCCTCGATAACCTAGAGCGCAACCAAAGACTAAAAGAAATTAATGCGCTAAGCCAACAGGAACTTGATGTAGCTCTCAACAGGGTTGATGGCATTAGAGCTGAAATACGACTGGCCGAAGCACAGATTGAAAAGGCCGAGGTACGTGCTCCTTTCGACGGAAAGATAGGGCTTCGCAACGTAAGCCCAGGCAGTTTTATTGGTGCCAACACCGTATTGGCAACGCTAATACAAGACGACCCGCTAAGGCTTGAGTTTTCTGTGCCAGAACGATACGCCTACGGAGTAAAGGCTGGTAAAGAAATTACATTCACTTTGGGACATACATCCACCGAGTACAAGGCCACAGTTTACGCAACCGAATTTGCAATCGATCAGCAAACCAGAGCGCTTAAAGCTCGAGCCAAATGCAGTAATCCAAAAGGCGAACTGCTACCGGGATCATTTGCCCGGGTATCATTTATACTTAATGGTAATCCTGAAACTATCCTTATTCCACCACAAGCATTAGTACCCGTGCTGGGAGGCCAAAATGTGATTGTTGCACGGAATGGCAAAGCAACCTTTGTTCCCGTTGAAACGGGAATTCGTACCGCAACATCCGTCGAAGTCATTTCGGGAATACAGCCGGGCGATACACTACTCCTCTCCGGACTTCTTCAGGTTAGGGAAGGAACTCCCGTGAAAACAACGCTTGTCGAAAGTTGGTAAATTCACTCGGGGTGCATAGAGCTACCCGCTTTACCTTCGCTCAACTTATGCTTGCTAGTTTTACAAGCTTATTTTTTGGATACATCAACAACGAAAACTAATGAATTTACCATCACTAAGTATAAACAGACCGGTTTTAGCCTCGGTAATGTCCATTGTCATTGTGATATTTGGAATTGTGGGCTACACCTACCTGGGAATAAGGGAGTATCCTAGCGTAGATCCTCCTGTGGTTTCCGTTAGCACATCGTACGTAGGGGCCAATGCCGATGTAATTGAAGCTCAAATCACCGAACCCCTAGAGGCCGCGCTTAGTGGAATCTCTGGGATCAAATCGATCACATCAACCAGTTCCGATGGCCGTAGCAGTATATCGGTAGAATTTGAACTAGGTGTTGATATGGAGGCTGCTGCCAACGACGTTCGCGATAAGATGTCGCAGGTTGTAAGGCGTCTCCCACCGGACATTGATGCTCCCGTAGTTTCAAAAGCCGATGCCGATGCCGAAACCATTATTGTGCTTACAGCACAGAGCGAAACACGTGATTTGCTAAGCCTTTCGGATATTGGGAACAATCTAATTAAAGAGCGGTTGCAAACCGTAACCGGAGTTAGTGAGGTTCGAATTTGGGGCGAAAAACGTTACTCCATGAGGCTACACCTCGATCCGAATAAACTATCGGCCTACGGAATGACCCCCAGCGATATTAGAATCGCCCTGGGCCGCGAGAATATTGAATTACCAACAGGAACTATAGAGGGTTATTACACCGACCTATCCATAAGAACATTAGGCCGACTGGAAACTGAGGATGACTTCAACAATATGATTATTCGCGAGGTTAACGGAATTCCAGTAAAGGTAAAAGATGTTGGAAGAGCCGAGCTGGCTCCTGAAAATGAGATGACCCTGTTCAGGGGTAACAATGGCACACCCCAAATTGGTGTTGCCATCACCTCACAACCAGGGGTAAACTACATCTCTATTGCCGACGAGGTATATCGTCGTGTCGACCAGCTAAACAGGGAGCTTCCCGAGGATATCAAACTAGAAGTAGGTATTGACATCACCACATCAATCCGCAAAGCGGTAAAAGAGGTTCAGGATACAATACTAATGGCTTTTATGCTTGTAGTATTGGTAATTTTTATCTTCCTACGCCGATGGAGATCAACAATAATTCCAATGGTTACAATGCCCATTGCGCTTATTGGTTCGTTTTTTATAATGTACATAATGGATTTCTCCATCAATGTGCTTTCGTTGCTGGGTATTGTGCTGGCAACAGGCCTTGTGGTTGACGATGCCATTGTGGTTGTGGAAAATATCTTCTCGAAAATTGAGAAGGGAATGAATCCTATTCAGGCTGGTCATGAAGGAACTAAAGAAATCTTTTTTGCCATCATATCCACCACCGTCACCCTGGTGTCGGTATT
>DDWD01000119.1 GCA_002345825.1 Bacteroidales bacterium UBA2295 | reverse complement strand
CCAAGCTGGGGCAAGGCCGTGAGGCAGTACGTAGCCTATTGCTGGATAATCCCGAACTATCAGACGAACTACAAGGAAAGATAAGGGAAGCAATGAATATCAAATAGATCTTTCGACATAAAGATGAATATGAAAGAGGGGTAAACTTTTAAATTGGTTACCCCTCTTTGCTATAGGTGGGTTGAACTAGCGTTCCTCATAAAACTCCGACCCCCTGCCCCACTTGGGAAAATACGACTCGTTGGCCAACCGGTTCCCCAACCTGAAGAAAAGTTTGGTGTCTTCAACTAGCCCATCTAGGTTATGTATCTTGGGGATGTAATGATCGGACGGTTTATGATAGGTTACTTTCCAGTACTCCTCAACAGCCTTAAGGGTTTCCTCCTTGCCCATTTCCACCTGATGCGTGTAGCCCTTGGCAAATAGTGCGGGAACTCCTGCCCTCAGGAATGGTAGCTGATCGGAACGGAAGAACATTCCATTCTCGGGATTTGGATCCTCAGCAATATACCTACCCTGTTTAGTAGCCTCCTCGGCCAGATAATCGTCGAGCTCGGAGTGGCCAAGGCCAGTAACCGTAACGTCCTTAAATCGGCCTAAAAACATGATAACATCGCTATTGAAGCAGGCCGCCGTTTTGCTATGCTCGAAAACTGGATTATTCACGTAGTGCTGCGAGCCAATTAACCCTGCCTCCTCGGCAGTTGGCGAAAGGAATAGTATGGAGCGTTCAGGAGGGCTACTCAATTGCTTAAACCCATCGGCAATGGCCAGCATCCAAGCAATAGCGGCAGCGTTATCGGATGCGCCATTGTAAATCGAGTCGCCATCCACCGGTACACCTATTCCAAGATGATCCCAATGTGCGGTATAAACCAAAGCCTCCTCGGGCCTTTCCGATCCTCTAATAACACCACCCACATTGTAGGAACTGGCCTCGACCCAAGTATTGCGAATGGTTGTGCTAAACCTAGCGCCCATTTGAACAGGTTTAAACCCCGGAGCGGTTGCCTTGCGCTTCATCTCCTGGTAATTGAGGCCGCAAAACCCAAATAGTTTGTTGGCGGTTTCAAGAGTAATCCAACCATTTGCACCGCAAACATTGGTTGTAAGGGCCTCGTTATTCAGATAGTACTCGGTATTGTTCCCGCTTCGGTCCACCACGCTCCAAGGGTAGCCAGCCGCAGCTTCTTCATGCACAATTATGCAACCAGCAGCTCCAAATCGGTTGGCCACATCGAACTTGTATGGCCAACGGCCATAAAAAGTCATAGCGTTACCGTTGAATAACTCATCGTTACCAGTATGGAACCCTGGATCGTTTACCAAAACTACCACGGTTTTACCGGTTAGATCTATTCCCTCAAAATCGTTCCAATTGTAATCGGGCGCATCAATTCCAAAACCTGCAAATACGAGCTCCGATTGGCTGAGCGTAAACTCCTCCTTAAGCAGTGGACTCCAAAGGGTGAAATCAACGCCTTCGGTAATCTGGAGTTTTGCTTTACCATTAGAAATCTCAATCTGCTTAGGCACAGCTGAAGTGATTTCGGCCAGTGGAACCTCCTGCAAGTAGCTGTCGCCAAAAGCTGGTTCAAGGCCAATTGAGCGCATCCGTTGCTCAAGATAGGCCAAGGTTCTTTGTTCGCCAACAGACATTGGTGCCCTTCCCATCAGGCTATCGGATGCAAGCACAAGGATATCATTGCCAATCTGGTTGTGATCTATAAGTTTATCGAGGTTGGGCTCGCTTGAACAGGCAAAAAGCCCCAATAGAAAAAAAAGATACCAATTCTTCATAACAGTTCTCTTAAAGGTTAACTTTTAGGATATCAAATAATCAATAAAATTAACTTTTTTTTCAGGGGTCAGCCGCTTATCTTGCCAATTTTCTTTGATTATTCGCCAAAACCGTTTAAGTTTAGCCGTTATTTTCAGTAGCATCCAATAAATCTCTCCCCCATGAGACTTAAATTGAAAATCAGGCAAAAAATTTTCCTTTCGGTACTAAGCGTATCCATGATACTTTATGTTGTAGCCGTAGGCTATATTGTAACCTCATCGCGTAAAGCTATGCTCGATGATGCCTTGCTAAACGCTCGCAACACAGCCCGTATTGCCGCCGAGGAGATAGAAAAAGAGTTTGAACGAGACCTAGCCGTTACCCGAACACTTGCCCAAGCCTTTAGCGTTTACCAGGATATGCCCGTATCGCTATGGCAGGAACTCTTTATTAAGATGTATGTTCCGGTGCTAGAAGAAAACAAGCACGTGTACTCTATTTGGGATAGCTGGGAATACTATGGCTATGTACCCAATTACGACAACGATTACGGTAGATACTGCATAACCGTTTGGAGAGAGGATAACAAGATTCTTAACACCACTGACGAGCGCAGTATGACAGGTGACCCCGACAAATATGGAGCATTTAAGCAGCGGAATCAGGAAGGACTTTGGGAGCCATACTTCGATGAAATTGTCAAGGGGAAGAGCGAACAGGTACTTATGACAACAGTGGCTGCTCCAATTCAAAAAGACGGCAAATACCTGGGATTAATAGGTTTTGATATTAGCCTGGCGAGTTTACAGGATATGATCTCGGAGATTGAACCCGTGGAGGGTAGCTTTGCCTTTCTGGTATCGGCCGAGGGCACCATTGCAGCACATCGCAATACAGAACTGATTAACACCCCTCTAAGCGAGACTTATGAAGATGATTTTAAGACCCAGTCTCTTGGCGAGGTGATAAGTCAGGGACTTGAGCACAGCTACACAAAAAACGATGGCAATGGCCAATCGCACTACGTAACCTATGCGCCTATTCAAGCTGGCGACTCCTACTCGTCATGGTCATTGGCCCTTAGCATACCCATGAGCGTAATCACCGAAAGAGCCGACGAAAACCAAAGAGTATCGTTGCTGGTTGGCGCAGCCGGTTTACTGCTCTTAATGCTGGTTCTTATTCTAGTATCCAATGGTTTAACTCGTCCTATTGTACGAATTACCAAATCGCTTAACCGCATGCAAAAGGGCGAAATATCCAACGACCTAATTCTTGCTATTAATACAGGTGATGAAATAGGCACAATGGCCAACGCCCTGAATACAACCATTGAGGGGCTTAACAAGAAAACATCTTTTGCCAACGATATTGGAAAGGGGCACCTAGAAAGTGACCTTGAACTGCTGAGCGAGAACGATGTGCTTGGTAAATCGCTGCTCGATATGCGTAACAGCCTAAAGAAGGCTAAGGATGACGAACAGCAACGCATTGCCGAGGACAACAAGCGCACCTGGGCCAACGAGGGCTACGCCAAATTTGCAGAAATCCTTAGGCAAAACAACGAGAATCTTCAGGAACTTACCGATGAGGTGCTAAAAAATCTGGTGAAGTATCTTGGGGGCAACCAAGGGGCTCTGTTCCTTATTAACGATGACGACAAAAAGAAAGTAATTCTTGAGGCCAAATCGGTATACGCTTGGGATCGCAAGAAATTTGTGGACCTTGAGATTATGATGGGTGAAGGGTTGATTGGCGCATGTGCACTCGAGGGTGAGTCCATTTTCCTAACCGAAATTCCCGATAACTTTGTGACCATAACCTCGGGGCTGGGCGAGGCCAACCCAAGCTGCATCATCATGGTGCCGCTTAAGCAAAACGAGAACACGCTGGGAGTAATTGAAATTGCATCGTTTAAAGTATTTGAGCAATTTGAGATCGAGTTCCTCGAAAAGGTTGCCGAAAGCATTGCATCAACAATTGCCACGGTAAAAATCAACGAGAAAACCCGATTCCTTCTGGAACAATCTCAACAGCAAGCCGAAGAGATGCAAGCACAGGAAGAGGAGATGCGCCAGAATATGGAGGAACTACTTGCGACCCAGGAGGAGATGAGCCGTAAGGAGAAAGAGATACAATGGACCATGGAGGCCATTGGCGGACTGGCAATGGTTATTGAGTACGATTTTAAAGGAATTATTACCAACGTAAATACATTGCTGTGCAGCGCAAGTGGATACTCAAAAGACGAGCTGGTTGGTCAGCATCACAGCATTCTGTTTGAGCAAAAAGATATTGTTAGCTCCGCCAACTACGAGCAGTTTTTAAATGACATGCGAAATAACAAACCCTATAAGAGTATGCTGAAACGAAGGGATAAGAAGGGTAATATTTTTACTGTAAAAGCAAACTGCTACCCCATTTTCGATGAGGATGGTCAGCCTTTAAAAATAGTTGAAGTTGCCGTTGACGTAACAGAGCTGGTGGAGTAATTAAAGCCAACCCATTCGTACATTCCACTCCCGCTATTCGGTTTAATATCTGTAGCGGGATTTTTTATATACCATTAACCCAATTACAGCAATACCCCACTGTATAAATTTATGAGCAGGTACTTTACTTGAGAATTCATTTTTACTACCTTAGATATCCATTGTTATAGAATTAGATGTATCTTTCAGTGCTATCATCTTGCTAAACTACATAGGTTATGAAACAAAACTCCATAAAATCACAACGAGTCCTTTTTGGGGCCATTGCCATTGTAAGCAGCATAATTGTATTGGGGGGTGGATACCTTCTGTATAAAACCGAAAAGGACAAGGTTCGAAACCAGAAACAGCTAGAGTTCGAGGCTATTGCCAAGCTAAAATCGAACCAAATTGAATACTGGCGAAGCGAGCGTAGATTGGATGCTGAACTATTCACAAACAGCATAACCTACCCATACATACAGGCTATCCTTAGCAAAAGAGACACCAACAACATTGCGCACAAACTTATTAACCACACACTTGACTCGAAGCAATATCGCAACCTTTTATTCATTTCCCATAAGGGAGAGTTCCTTTACAATCACTTTGGGAACTACCACAATTTGAGTGAAATTGCCATTGAGAATGCCCTACGAACAATCGATTTGCAAAGGGTTAGCATTGGTCGATTCTATTTTAACCAAATAGATAATAAAATATACTACGACCTGTTTGCTCCAATATACCACAATTCCAACCCAAAGGCTGTAGCCATCATAAGGGTCGATCCCAATGAATATCTATTCCCCTTAATTTCCGATTGGCCAGGCTCTAGCCAATCGGCTGAGACCTTTATTGTAAGGCAAGATCAGGACAGTGTCCTCTTTCTAAACTCAACCAATGGGTACAGCAACACTCAGCTAAACCGCTGGATACAGAAATTTAAAAACAAATCCGTTGGTGACTCCTTACAATACGGCAAGCTGTTCGAGGCTAAAGACTTTAGAGGCAACAACACCCTCACCTACATCCACAAAATTCCACAAAGTCCCTGGTTTTTAATCACTAAAATTAATGTCAACGAGATTTATGCTGAAATACAAACCCGAACCTTTTACATTATTAGCTCAGCATTACTTATCTTTTTAATTGTAGGCCAAGCCTTGGGCTGGATTTACGGAACGAGGCAAAAACGTATCCAAATAAAGCTGCTGCAAAAGGAAGCAGAGCTACTCAAAACCCAAGATGAGTATAGAACCACCCTATATAGCATAGGCGATGGGGTTATTACAACCAACGAGAATGGCATAGTAACCACAATAAACCCAATTGCCGAACAGCTATTGGGTATAAACGAGGAAAAGGCTAAAGGACGAGAATTCGCCTCACTTTTTAAGCTAATTGATGAGTATACAGGCGAATCCTTGGAAAACCCTGTAAGCAGAGCAATAGCAACAAACGAGATAACCAGCCTATCGGAAAACGCAATCCTTGTCAACACGACTGGGCAAGAGATACCTATTCACGACAGCGCTGCTCCAATACACAACTCCTTGGGCGAGATTATAGGTGTGGTGGTAGTTTTTAGCGATCAAACCGCCGAGCGTATCCAGCAAAAAACGCTTAAACAAAGCGAACAGCGTTTCTCTCGTCTTTTCGAAAACGCACCTTTGGCTTACCAATCGCTTAACGAGAAAGGCGAAATAGTTGAAGTGAACAAAGCCTGGCTCGAAACATTTGGCTATGGCTCAAGCGAGGTTGTTGGGAAATCGTTCCGAAACTTATTGACAGAAAATGAGGCTGATGCCTTCGACACACGCTTTGCCGAGTTTGTTAAACAGGGAGATGTGTATGCCGAGATGAGGCTAAAGCACAAGGATGGATCCGAATTGCTTGTGGCCATAAGCGGTAGAATAGGTCACCACAGCAATGGAACATTCGACAAAACCCACTGCATTGTACAGGATATTACCCAACATAGGCGTATGGAAGAGCAACTGCGTGAGAGCGAGGAGCGCTACCGCCTTATGATGGAGAACAGCCTCGATGCCATCCTAATCACTAGTCCCGATGGTAGAATACACTCGGCCAACAAGGCCGCTTGCCAAATGTTTGGCCGCACCGAGGAGGAAATTTGCGCTGTAGGGCGCAGCGGGTTGGTTGACACAACCGACCCAAGACTATCCGAGCTACTTAAAAAACGAGAGAAGCAAGGATTTATAAACGATGAGCTAACCTTTATCCGTAAGGATGGATCCAAGTTCCCAGGCGAGGTAACCTCTTCCGTATTTCAAAACAGCAAGGGTGAACAACGCACTAGTATAATTGCTAGGGATATTTCAAACCGAAAGGCTATGGAAAAATCTATTCGCGAAAGCGAGGAGAAATTCCGAGGCCTATTCCACAACCACTCCGCCGTTAAAATAATAATCGATCCACAAACGGGCCGGATTCTTGATGCCAACAGGGCCGCCGAAACGTTTTATGGCTGGAGCCATGAACAGCTCACTTCGATGACAGTTTACGATATAAACACCCTCCCCCGTAACGAGATCGATAAGCAAATGGAGTTAGCCCTAAGCAATAATGATCTCCATTTTAATTTTACTCACCACAAAGCCGATGGTAGCAACATTTACGTTGAGGTGTACAGTAGCAAGGTAGATATTGGAGAAACCACATACCTATACTCCATAATCCACGATATTTCGCAAAAGGTTGAGTTCGAAAATGCACTACGACAAAGTGAGCAAAGGCTGAAGCTTATACTCGACACAACGGCCGAAGGCATTTACGTGCTCAACAATCAGGGAATTTGCACATCGGTGAACAAAGCAGCACTTGAGGTTCTTGGTTATGAAAGTGAGGATGATTTGCTGGGGAAAAATTTGCATAGCATAACCCACCACACCTATCCCGATGGAAGCCCGTACCCCGAGAACGATTGCAAAGTGCATAAAACATTGCAAACAGGCGAAAGAAAATATTCCGAGAAGGAAGTATTCTGGAGAAAAAATGGAGAAAGTTTTAAGGTAGAGTACTGGTCGTACCCCATAGTTGAAAACGATGAGGTGGTGGGTTCCGTGGTATCATTCTTTGATATATCCGAGAGGAAAAGGGTTGAGGAGGAAATTATTATTTTAGCTCACGCCATAAAAAGCACCAACGATTGTGTTTCCGTTACCGACCTAAATAACAATCTGCTTTTCGTTAACGATGCTTTTCTTAAAACATATGGTTACTCCAAAGAGCAGATTATTGGCAAGAACATCGAAATACTTAGCTCGAAAAGAAACAGTGATGATATTCACAAGCAAATTGCAAAAAAAACATTAACCACCGGATGGCGCGGAGAGTTGTGGAATATCCGTAGCGATGGCACTGAACTCCTAATGAACCTGTCTACTTCATCAATAAAAGATGAAAAGGGGGATGTAATTGCTCTGGTTGGTGTGGCTAGCGATATTACTAAACGAAGAGAGATAGAAGAACAGCAAAAAGCCGTTTACAACCTGCTTAAAATTGCAGGCAAAACAGCCAAATTTGGAGGTTGGTATGTGGACCTGGTGAACGAGCGTTGCGTGTGGTCCGATGAGGTGGCGGCTATACATGAGGAGCAGCCTGGATTCTCCCCCAGCCTGAAAGAGGCTATCGATTACTACCTACCTGGACATAAGGAGCGTTTAACCACCCTCTTTTACAACTGCTCAAACCTAGGCATAGCCTTCGATGATGAATTTCAGATAAGAACAGCAAAAGGGAAAATAATTTGGGTTCGTTCGCTTGGACAAGCCCTACGCAACGAGCATGGAAAAATCACCAGGGTGTACGGATCGTTCCAAGATGTAACCACCATAAAGGAATCGGAGTTGAGGGTAGAGCAAAGCCGCAAGGCAATGGACAGGCTTATTGGAAATCTATCGGGTATTGCATACCGTAGCAAATTTGATAGAAATTGGGATATGGAGTTCATTAGCCAGGGATGCGAAATGATGACTGGTTATACCGACAACGAGTTTTATAGCAACACAATCTCCTGGGGTGATATCATTGTGGACGAGGACAAAGAATATGTATTTAGAGAGATTGAGAGAAGAGTAAAGCAAAACAGCTACTTCCAAATAGAATATAGAATCACCAACAAAAGTGGCGATATGCTTTGGGTATGGGAGAAAGGTTGTGGAGTATTTAACGAGAAAGGCGATATTATTGCCCTTGAAGGATTTATAACCGATATGACCGAACGGAAAAAGGCCGAAGCGGCACTTTTGGAGAGCGAGGCATACCAAAAAGCATTAATCGATAGCTCACCCATTGCCATTTACGGCCTCGATTTGGATGGGAATATTATTTCATGGAACAGCGCGGCAGAGCACATTTTTGGTTGGACCGTTAATGAAGTTATGGGGAAACCAAACCCCATTGTACAGGAAGGGAAACAGGAAGAATTCCGCAAAAACTTGAAAGATATTATTGGAGGCAAAGGGTTTAGAGGACGCGAACTTGTTCGGCAGAAAAAGGGTGGTGACCAAATCGTAATTAGCCTTTCAACCGCCCCAATCTACGATAACAACAATCAAGTTAAGGGTATAATGGCTGTAGCCGAAGATATCACCGTAAGGAAAAAGACCGAAGAATCGCTCCGAGAAAGTGAAGAGAAGCTTAGCGGAATTTTAGATAATATTACCGATGTGGTGTGGTCACTAACCTGGCCCGATATGAAACCGCTATATTTAAGCCCCTCGGTAGAAGATCTGTACGGAAGAACTGTTCAAGAATTTTTACAAAACCCTTCTCTGTTTATCGAGACTGTTCATCCCGACGATAAACACCTTACAGATAAAGCTTTCATGCAATTACAGGAGTTTGGAGAATCTGTTCGGGAATGCCGTATTATTCGCCCCGATGGCAATATTGCTTGGATTTACGACAAGTCAAAGCTAGTGTATGATGAGAATAATAGACCAGTAAGGGTCGAAGGGATTGCTCATGATATAACCAAACGCAAACAGGCCGAAGATGAACTAATTGCATTTAAAAACGATCTGGAAGTTAAGGTCCAAGAAAAAACCAAGGAACTCAACGAACGGATTGAAGAGCTTGAACGATTTTACAACGCCACCATCGATCGTGAACTCCGAATGAAAGAACTAAGAGAAGAGATAAAAAGGTTGAAAGGGGAGCAGTAATGGCAAAGGCATTTAAAATAACCGTCCCGCTGGGGACATTATATCGGTAGTTCAATTCCACTGTGCCGTTAGGTACAGAATATTCCGTGCCTAACGGCACGATGTTATTATTCTGTATTTGAGTTCTACCCATATTATGTCCCTAGCGGGAGAATGAATTATATTCGAAACATCATTTTTTTGCAATTACTGTATGTTAATCAATTTTTAAATTATCATAATTGTTGCCAAGGGCTGGATGCTGAGCTACAATATAAAACCAACAAAAGGAAAACTCTTATTAAAATAATTTTCATCGCTCTGTCAATATCCATTAATTATGCTGTCATTGCATAACAAAGTACGCTCGCAACCAATGACGTTTCAATTTTTCAATGTTTTTATCTTAGGCGTATAAGCGGATAAACAAAAACAAAATATGAAAACATACCATACAAAGCACATTTCGATCATACTTCTGTATGCAACATTTGTGTTTAATTCTCACATCGCCAACGCTCACCCCCACGACACCGACACCCTAAAGCGCAGGGAGTTTAAATCAATTACCATTGCAGCCGAACCCGACTACCCTCCCTACTGCATTATCGATGACGAAGGTAACCCCGATGGGTTTTCCGTTGAGCTATTCCTCGCAGCAGCCGAGGCAGTGGGTATTAGAGTAGATATACATATTGGCATTTGGGATAAGATAAAGCAGGATCTTGCCGATGGTCGCATTGATGCACTCCCATTCGTAGGACGCACACCCGAAAGGGAACCTTTGTACGATTTTACCCTACCATACCTTTCGCTCCATGGGGCAATTTTTGCAAAAAAGAATACAAAATCAATTAAAACCCTAGCGGATATTAAACCCCTTAGAGTTGCGGTAATGAAGGGCGACAATGCCGAAGAATACGTTAAGCGAGAGAATCTTGCCGACCACCTAATTGCAACCTACACCTACGAGGAGGCTTTCCGTATGCTCAAAAACAACGAGGTAGATGCCGTTGTTGCCCAGCGGATAATGGGTATAGAGCTACTTAAGAGAATGGGCATTAAAAACATAGCCCCTCTTGAAATTCAACTCCCCAACTTCCGTCAGGATTTTTGTTTTGCCGTACAAGAGGGTAACGCAGAACTCCTCTCGAGGCTTAACGAGGGACTTTCCATTGTTTTTGCCAATAAAAAATTCGACGAGATTCACCTCAAGTGGTTTGGCCCAAGTAAACCCATCGGCTACACATTACAAGACCTTTTAAGGATTGTTCTATACATTCTCATTCCACTGATTTTTCTGATTATAATTTTTGTTATTAGCTTGCTTCGCAAGCAGGTTAAAGTCAGAACGGCTGAGCTAAGCCAAGAAATTGAAGGGCATAAGAAAACGTTGGTGGCTTTAAACAACCAGCAGCTACTATTCGAGAAAGTAGAAGAAGTGGCATTGATTGGGGGTTGGGAATATAGCTTCGATTTAGATAAGGTGGTATGGACCAATGGCCTTTACAGGGTATTTGAGGTCGATCCCAACACATTCGACTC
>DDWD01000191.1 GCA_002345825.1 Bacteroidales bacterium UBA2295 | reverse complement strand
CCAAGCCCTAGCCCAGCTTGAGGTTAAAAATGCCGAGCTAAAGAAGGAGGCCATTGAGGATAACGAAAAAATTATTGGGCAGGCCGATTACGATGCCAATCAGGCAAGGCTTAACGCCCAGCGCGAATTCAATAAGCAGTCGGCTCTTCTCGATAAAGAATTCAAGTTTGAAACGCTAAATGAAAGACTACAGATCGAGGCCGATGCGCTAAAAAGGCTACATGAAGAGGGGCTACTCTCCGAGGAAGCCTACCAACTTGCGCTAAAAGGGCTTGAGGATAAGTACAACAATGAGCGTTTTAACGCACGCAACCAGTGGGGGCTTACATCAATACAGGAGTCGTTTGCCAACGAAATGGACGTGCTACGCGAGCAGTATGCACAAAAATTGCTTACCGAGGAGGAGTTTGAAAGGGCTAAACTAAACCTTAAACTACAGTACGCCCAGCAGTACACCCAGCAGGCACAGCAGCTAGCGCAGGCAGGAGCCAACGCCCTAAACGCCATACAGGATGCCCAAATAGCCAAGGCAGGCGATAATGAGGAAAAGAAGCTGGAGATACAGAAAAAGTTTGCTGATGCGCAATTTGCCATGCAGGTGGCACAGATAGTTTCTTCAACAGCGCAAGGTATAATGGCGGCTTGGGCATCATCAATGCAGCTGGGACCAATTGCTGGGCCAATTGCAGGTGCAGCATTAGCCGCACTAATTGGAACCACAGGCATTGCTCAGGTGGCCGCCGCCAACGCCGAGAGACAGCGCATAAAATCGCTTACCATTGGAGGAAATACCAGTAGCGGTGGCGGAGGGGCAAACACACCAACAGCGCAGGCTAGTATGGTGCTAAACAAAGGGTTTGCCGAGGGTGGCTACACGGGTACGGGAGGTAAGTATGAGGTGGCGGGAATGCTCCCCGATGGCCGTCCGTACCACCGGGGCGAGTACTTTGTAGCACAGGAGGAGATGGCCCACCCCGAGGTAGTGCCGCTTGTTAGGCGTATTGAGCAGGTAAGGCGCAGGCGCACCAGCAGCAACCCCCTACCCGATGGCTTTGCCGAGGGAGGTTACACAGACCAAAGCAACAATAATTTCGAGGGAGCAGTTGCCCAGCTCATTGGCATTTTAAACGATATGCGCCAAAAGCCGCTTAAGGCAGAGGTTAACTACTTTGAATTTAAGGAGGCCGAAAAAACCATTGAGGATTCACGCAAATACACCAACCTAGGATGACCACAATTTACGACATAGCGCAGGGGCTTCACTACGATTTGAGCGAGACTATACCGCTTAACCTCGAAAAATTTTCGCCATTCGAGTTCACCGTTGGCGAAATATCGCTACCCGTTAAATTCCCATTCACCAAGCGCAACACCAAGGCAATGGGATTGGTGAATAACATAAACCTGCTGGCTCATCCAAAAACCAGCAGGGAAGTACTGGTATCGCACGGCTCGTTCCAGCGCAACGGGCAGCTCACCATATTAAAAGCCAAGGAGGGAGACTACATCGAGGGGAATATAATATTTTCCAACTCGGTATTCTACCGCAAAGCGCACAACACCGCCATGGAAGATATATTTAACATTGAGCGTACCGACTACAGCACCGCCGAGGGCTGGACAGAGTACTTCGCCAAGGTGATGACAGGGTGGAACGGTATCCAAGATGATTTTAGGGTGTTTGAGGTGCTTTGTAAAGATCCTTTGAGCAACAGGGTGTACGGAAGACTTAATGAACTTAGCCATATGCCATTAAATCCCAATAGGGTACTTCTGGGCAAGCTAAAGCACATAAATCAAATACAGGTAAATATTATTTACGACGGGGAACCGCTTCAGGTAACGCTGCTCCCAGGACATAATATCACCCCATTTCTGACGCTAAACTACGTAATTGGTACAATATTCAACCATTTCGGATATACTATCAACCTCAATTTACTTAGGAGTAACATCCCATTTTATGATGATATTACGGTGCTAAACAATACTTCCGACACCATAGTTGGGGGTAGGCTTAACTACTCCATGCTAGTTCCAACCTGCTCGGCAGCCGAATTCTTAAGAAGCGTATCGCTACTGCTGGGCTGTGGATTCTCTTTTAACGGTAAGGACGTTGTACCCGTGCTGGCTGAACAAAAGTATGCCGCACAACCCATAGACAACATCAAACCAAAAGACTTTACCCATTACCTAAGCTCACCATACGAGGTTATTTTTGAATCGAAAAAATCTTTAGTGCTCTCCTCAAACGCTATAAATGAGGAACTCTCTTACAAAATTCCACTTAACCAAACACCCGATATTCTAACGTACAATGACTTAAATGAATATTTTACAGAGAATACCCACATTCAATTTGACTCAGATGATGGAATAAAATATATACTTTATCAACAACCCGAAGAGCTGGCCAGGATTAGGTACGCATTAACATCCGATTTTAGCTGGCCAGCAAGTTATAGTGGAAGTAGGGGTATAGATCTTTCGCTTACAGAGGCATTAAGAACGACAAAAAACAATAATTTTCTTAATTTTTTCGATCAGCCTAACGTTTATCACTATCAGAAAATCGTAGCTCTGTTTGGGTCACAAACACCAAGTAATTTTAAGGTAGAAAATCACGCTGCCGAGTACAAGGTGGAAGGCAAACATACCCTTATTCCCGATATAATAGAGAGTATTTTGGAGCGTAGGGATTATGTGTCGCTCAACTATTACGATCCTTTCCAAGACGAAGAGATATTCCCAAAAGCCTTTATAGGCGATATTAGGAGGTTAAACTCTAGGCTATCGATAGAAGAGGAAGAGGGTGGCGACAAGAAGGATTGCCCCATAATGTTTGCATACGCACGAAGGGGTGTTGTTAAGATACCCGCTCAAGATCCAGGAACATACGTTTGGGCTGTTCATTTTTATGGATCATCATCTACAAACGATATTACGTTCGATCCTGCCACTGAGGCCAACGAGTACATCGAAGCAAGCCTTAATTTCAGTGGATGGAAAGGGGTTTACAACCGATCGTACAAGCAGCTTGCACGGGTGTTGTCCAAATCGCCCATCGAGATTAAAGCCTCGCTAAATTTACCATTGAACGAACTCGACTATATCGAGAGCGGAAACCCTGTTCTAATACAGGGTAATCTACTGCTGCCTAAATCGCTAAAGTATACCCTTGAAAACAATAGAGCGAGGGTTACCGAGGCAGTTTTCATAACCCTACGCAACTACATAGATGAGGACGAAATTGACGAGCAAGCACTAAATCAGCAAATACTAAACCAGTAGCCAAATGAATATTATAGAATCACCATTTCCTTATGCTCACGTTGAGAACCCAATGATTGTTAAGCTGAGCAAAACAACCGCCGATCCGGTTGTGTTTTCAATCGTAATACTGAGTAAAACTATATACTACACATCCTATCCTAAGTACGACGAGGCTAACGAATACTACGTTGTTGAGTTCGATTTGGCCAAGGTGTTTGCCCCGTATTTCGACGATAAAAACCTGATGTTTATTGGCTACGATTTTACGCTCAATGCAGAGAATAGCCTTGTTGGGTACTCGGTTCGGGGCGGTATATCAAAACGCCAATTCATGCAGCTAAAGGCAATCGATTCGGAAATATTCTCGTACCGCTTTCTTAGCGCACAAAGGCAATTTCTGCTCACCACCCGCACGCAGGATGATATCATTAACATCCGCAGAGGCGAACTCCGCTACGTTTATTTTTTTCGCGATCCCAATAACGACATCACCTTTTCAGCTCCCGGACTGACACCCCAAGTATTTACGGCAGATTCGTTTAACCTAGAATGCTTTGATGTGGTGCAATGGATGGGCGCAACAACAGTAAACCAAATTACTATTACCAAAAATACCCATACTACTACCATTAATATTATCGATTCTCAGGTTGACAATAAAATATTGCTGATGTTCAGGAACTCGCTGGGCGTTTTTGAGCATATAGAGCTAACCGGGAAGGGGATAACCTACCCTAATGTTCAAACAGAGGAGTTCGAGCAATACAACGAGGATTATGGTGATTTTAGCCAGCTAAACAGGCGGGGTATATCAAAAGAATTTATAGAGGCAGAAAGCGGATATAAAAATTCTGATGAGCTACACTTTATTAAAGACCTGTTGATGTCGGATGAAATATATCTTATTACGGGCAACGAGGAGTTACCCTGCCGGGTTAGCGCCAGCAGTTTCAAAATACCGCTGGTTATAAACACGCCGCAAAGCGTATCGCTTCGCATAAGTATGTCCAATCAGGAGCGCAACTATACCGACATTACGCCTGTGCAGCTTGGGCCAGTACCCCCAATTATTGGCGATGGTGATATACTACTCTCCCCATCGGGCTCGGCCATATTCGCCTACATAACGGTTTAGAGCAGCCCGTCGTGGTTTTTTATCAGATCATTGGCTTTCTCTAAGTCGTGAGGCGTGTAGGTATCGGTCATTAGCACCGTGGCGTGGCGAGCCTGATCGCGAACTGTTATGCTGTCGTACTTACGCAGCATATTGGTTATACCAGTATCCTTTAACGAGTAGAATTTGTATGCTGTGGGGAATTTCAGAGCCTTGCGCACGTAGTGATGCCAGTAGTCTCTGAATTGCTTCTCCGACTTCATCTTTGCACCCGGCATAAATCTATCGGAAAAAAGGAAGTAATCCGATGGGAAATTAAAAACACCCAATTCAACCATAAGGCGTATAACCTTTGCGGGTAGTGTAACCACTCCAGTTTTAGCATTCTTTGAGTTTTCTGCAGGTATTATTATGGTTTGATTCTTAAGCGATATGTGCTTGAGTTGAATTTTAGACATCTCCTTTGGCCTAATAAAGCAGTAGTGCAACACATAGCAGGCTAATAGATAGTGCTTGTTTCTATGGGTAAGATACTCCTTTAGCCTCGAAATATCGGTTTTATCTATAACCGTACGCTCCTTTTTTCTAATCCGCTTACCTAGCACGTTAAGCCCCTCGGTAGGCTTTGCGCTTAGGTATTGAAATTGCACCAGAAATGAGCTGAATAGGCGCATAAAGGCAAGGTAATTATCTCTGGTTTGCGCCGATGAGTTTCGTTCAATGTAAACGTGCTCAAGCATTCTCAGAATAAATCCTCTGTCGAACTGATATATATAGGTTGCTGGAACTCGCTGCTTGTTATTCCAATCCTCTATATTTTTAACGTAGGAAATATAAGATTTGTAGGTGTCTTCCCGGTAAACGCCATCGTGGTACATCTTGGTAATGTAACGCTTGTAGTGGTCGCAGGCATCGGTAAAAGTTTGGTAGGCGTTCTGGTTCTCGGCCTCAATAAACGGGTTCCAGCCCATATCCAACTTATCCATCAACCGCTTAATTAGCCCATCGGCATACCTACGCCTATCGCCAATCTTGCTAATATGGTTAACCTTAATACGTTTCCTGCGCATTTTTCCCAGTACTGGATCAAATGCATAGAAACCAATATACCACTCTTTGCCTGTGTGAAGTTTTGGGTAGGTGTAGGAAATAGCCTCTTTTAGCCCACTCGATTTTTTACTGGAAGGATACAGCATTTTTTTTTACGCCTCCAAATTTTTCATTTGAAGGTGCAAAAAGATTCAACTGCCATTTATTTTTCGTGTTCCGTAACTGTCCCGTTACGGTTTACCGACAAAGGTTTATTTAATTGTATTACAATTACTTAAATACTATTTTGTCGGGGTGGCAGGATTCTTTCCACACCATTTTAAACCATTAACAAACTCATTATCAATACCCATAACTTACCCATTTTAGGTAATTTTGTCCCGTATCCGTCCCGGGGAATTGTGCCGCCAAGCCCTTTAAACCTTGTCAATCTCATCGGCCAACTTCTTTAAAATCTTACTCAAATCCGACTTTTTAAGTGGACGATCGCCATAGTTAAAAGTAGGCTCTTCAACCACATCTTGGGGTTTGGCTTTGGGTAGTTTCATTTCACCCTCACCAAACAATAGCCAATTTGGGTTATAAACTGGGTAAATTTTAAACAGCCTTACAACCGAGTCAACAGCAGGAGAGGCTTTCCCTTTTATCCAATTATAATAACTCGACTTACTAACTGAAATAGAGTTACAGAAAGGAATAACACCTATTCCAATATCTTCGACAATTTTTAAAATCCTGTACCTAAGTTCATTATCATCCATAACCATAATTTTATTGTTTTTTTTAAAAAATATTTATCCAATTACTTGGATATTAATTCCAATATGTTGTACTTTGCTTGTACTTTTACGGCACTAATATAGTACATATATTATACCAAAGTCAAATAAACTGGATTATGAAAGAAGTTTTGAAAGAAATTAGGAAGTATCTCTCTAAAGAAGAGAGGGAGAAAATTGCCCAAGAACTGGGTTACAGCAAACACACGGTTGAATCAGTAGCGTATGGCAAAAAATGGAATCTCCAAATTTTTACTAGGCTAAAAGA
>DDWD01000147.1 GCA_002345825.1 Bacteroidales bacterium UBA2295 | reverse complement strand
CAGCAATTTATGCTAAAACAAATAAAAATGAGATTAAAAAAACTGCTGAAAAAATAATGATTTCTGTATTTGAATTATTAAAGAATAAGTATTCAGAATGGATTTATGAAGAAAATCTCAAATGGGGTTTAAAAGAAATAATAAACGCATCAAATAACTTTCAGTTTTTATTGAATCTATACAATACAGTTAAACCTGATAAAGGCAATTATGATATTGAGGAACTTTTGTCCAGAACAATTGTGAAATACCATATAAATAAAATTAATGACCAGAAAATACTATATAACCTTATAAGAAATGTAGATAAAAATGATTGGGAATGTAGCGATAATGTTCGTAAAGGTTTGGATAGAATTACTGACCAAAAACTATTATCCAGCCTTTTATTGCAAGGTTTTCAAGCATATTCGGATATTTTCTCAAGGATTACGGATGAGGAAATACTAAAAGAAATGCTAACCAACTTGGATTGGATTGAATCACAACAACCTGAACTATTTTTAGTAATTTTAATGAAAATAACTGATATTTCTTTTCTTAAAGAAATGTCAAAAAAAGAAAATCGTATTTTAAATATACAAGAGTATGACCATTCAATGGATGGGTACGATATAACAGAAATTTCAACCAAAGAAAAAATAATTGAAAGAATTAAAATGTTAGAAAAAAATGACTAAAATGAACAAAAGGCCAGCTGGTAACACATGGTATAGTGCATGCGGGTTTCAGTGGTTTTCGAGCATTTGTAGCTCGTAAAAAAAGTCGGTGTAACCCCGCTACCGCGCGGCTGCTTTGCGTGGTAATGAAGAAGTAGTTGCTTAAATGCCACACGATAAAATCGTGCGGCAGCAAAGTGATTTTCTTAGTACTTTAACAACCGTTTTCGGGTAAAGACATACATACAAGTAAGTTGCAAAGAGTTACCCGAATCGGCACCGCGCTACCGCGCGATTGCATCGCGTGATAATGAAGAAGTAATTACTAAATACCACACGAGTAATTGTTCGGCAGCAAAGTGATTTTTTTAGTACCTTAACAACTGTTTTTGGGTGTATTGGATGGTAAAGTCATACATACAAGTAAGTTGTGGTGCATTTAAAAAAAACAGAATATGACAAGAGACGAAGCTCAACCAGCTTGGGAGAAAATAGTTGACTTAGGTTTCTCTGACTATAAAAAATTGTCGAGAGAACAGCGAGTTTGGTTTAATATTGAACCGCTGACAACTGATGGACTTTGGGATCATTATATGAATTACGGAGCGGATAAAAATATGGACACGATTGAAGACTTGGAATATTTGAACTTTCATTCAGTCGCAAATCTATTGAGAGAATTTAATCGGACATATTTTTCAAATGGAGTGCCAGAAGGACCAGATGCAAGACAAGAAGAATTTGACAAATTTCCAGAAGACCAACTCGAAAATGACATTGAAAAAATGGACGACAAATTTTGGAAAGTATCTGAAGATTTAGAAAAATCTCTCCTTGAACATATTAATCGGACAGGAATAGGAAAATAAATAAAAACGACACCACAACAGCGTATATAACTTATGGCGGGGAAAGTGGTAAATTCAAACTCTGGGCTTTTAAATAAATTTGGTGCAAGCCGACAAGAAAGTGCTTTGAAAACCTCGCTACCGCGCGATTATATCCTTCGCTACCGCGCGATTATATCGCGTGGTAGCAAAGCTAAATTTTTTGCTATCGCAAAAACCACACGACGGGAGTCGTGCGGTAGCGATGTGGTAATGAAGAAGTAATTACTAAATACCACACGAGTAATTGTTCGGCAGCAAAGTGATTTTTTTAGTATTTTAACAACCGTTTTTGGGTGTATTGGATGGTAAAGTTATACATACAAGTAAGTTAGGGCACATAATTAGACAGAAAATCGAAATTTCAACGAGATTTGCATAAATGTAACTTTTAAGTTACATTTGCGTTTAGAAAATTAGTTGGATTATGGAAAAAATTCGAGAGATAGTCGCTTACAAACATTACTTTGAAGAATTCTTACTAGAGCAACCAAAGAAAGTTCAGGATAAGATTTACAAGGTTTTAGAAGCGATTGAAACCCTTGAGAGAATTCCAACCAATTATTTGAAACTAATTGTAGGAACAAATGGATTGTATGAGGCAAGAATTCAACTAGGAAGCAATATTTGGAGAGTATTCTGCTTCTTTGACAGTGGAAGATTGGTGATTCTGCTGAATGGATTTCAAAAGAAAACACAGAAAACACCAAAGAATGAGATTGAAAAAGCGTTGAACTTAATGAATGAATACTATGAAAACAAAAAATTGCAAACAGGAAATTAACTCTTGGTCAGATATCAAGGACAGAGTATACGGTGAGAAAGGTACAGAAAGGCGAGACAATCTCGAAAGAGAAACTGAAGCCTTTAGAATTGGCTTGCTGTTAAAAAAAGCCCGAGAATCTAAAAAATTAACCCAGGAAGATTTAGGAAAAATTATTGACAAGAAAAGAACTTACATTTCTCGGGTAGAGAATAATGGAAGTAATATTACGCTGAGTACACTATTTGAAATCGTAGAAAAAGGATTGGGTGGAAAAGTGAACATCTCGATTGAAATTTAATCCAAAGAAAAAATTACGTGCCCTAACAAGGGGTTAATAAAATGCTGGTTTCCAGTGGATTAAGTTTCCTGCTCGTTTCAATCTATCTTCATCTCGTGGGATGATGAAAATGTTTCAAACTCCAGCACTTTATCAACCCCCAACCGTTGGTTGTAAGCTTAAAAGAAAGAATTCCCTTGAAGCATATCTAATCCGTAAAATGTGTTTTACCTTCCTTTTTTTGTGTTAGCTACAGGGATAGTCCAACTATACTTTTGTACCATAATTAATTCGGTACAAATTAAAAACTAAATCAAATGAAGAAGGTAATTATTGTAACAGGCGCATCCTCAGGAATGGGAAAAGATTTTGCTTTGCATCTTTTGAAAAAAGGGCATATTGTTTACGGATTAGCCAGAAGAACTGAAAAGATGGCTGACATCGTTAAAGCTGGCGGAAAAGCTATCGAAATGGATGTTACTAACGAAGAGCAAATCCAAAAAGCAGTTAATCAGGTTATTGAAGAGCAGGGTAAAGTAGATGTTTTAATAAACAATGCGGGCTACGCAATATATGGAACTGTAGAAGAAGCATCAATTGAAACTGCGAGAAGGCAATTTGAAGTTAATTTGTTTGGGTTAGCGAGCATAACTCAAAAAATTATTCCAGGTATGCGCGAAAGGAGATCGGGTACTATTATCAACATTTCTTCAATGGGAGGCAAAATGTACACTCCATTTGGTGCATGGTATCACGCAACAAAGCACGCACTGGAAGGATGGAGCGATTGCCTAAGATTGGAATTATCGCCTTTCAATGTAAATGTTGTGATTATTGAGCCGGGTGGTATTAAAACCGAATTCACGGATGTATTTATTCAAAATCTACAGGGCAATCTGGAAAATGGACCTTATGCTGATTCTCTAAAAAAGGTAGTTAACTCAAGCAGGGAAATGGCTGATAAGGGCAACCTGTCAAAACCAAGTGTCATTACCAATTTGATAGACAAAGCGGTTCATAGTAAAAAACCAAAAACAAGGTATGTTGCCGGTGCATACGCTAAGCCCCTAATGTTTATGCGAAAGTATTTGGGCGACAGAATGTTTGACAAAATACTTATGGCACAAATTAAGTAATTGGGCTAAAAAGTAATTGAAACTTTATTTAGTCATCATCATTTCTTATAAAATGGGTGATGACTAAATTTTGTGTAATCAAAAAATTGTTTAAATTTCTTAACTATGTCAGAAGATATTTTTCATATAAAATCGATAAGCCATTTGCATGAGTTAATTGGGTTTGATAAGCCAACTCATCCACTTATTAGCATTATAGATGTTTCTCAACTTGAGATTCCTGAAGAACAAATTGGCGTGAAGCTCACCAGCAGTTTGTATAATATTGGATTAAAAGACAAAAGCTGCGGGTTGCAATATGGCCGTAACGCTTATGATTTTAACGAAGGTGTTATGTACTTTACTGCGCCCAACCAAATACAAGCAGTTGGTAAAGCACAAAAGAGAAATGAAATTAAGGGTTGGGTAATAAACTTTCATCCCGATTTAATTCGAAATACTCCGTTAGGAAAAGCAATCGATAACTATCATTTTTTTTCATATGATGTTCATGAGGCTTTGCATCTGTCTAATTCAGAACAAAAAACTATCAATGATTGCGTTAATATTATCAAGAATGAAATTTCTGAGCGTATCGACAATCATAGCCAAACAGTTATTTCGTCATCCTTAGAGTTGCTCCTGAATTTGTCACAACGTTTTTACGAACGTCAATTCAATACTCGTTCAGCTAAGAATTCTGACATAGTAAGCCAGTTTCAATCATTACTTAAAGAATACTACGCAAAAGGATATTTTACTGAACTAGGAACTCCATCCATTGAATACTTCGCCGAAAAAGTATTCCTTTCCTCTAACTACCTGAGCGATTTATTAAAAAAGGAAACGGGTTACACCGCTAAAGACCAAATTAATAATTTCATTATTGAAAAAGCTAAAACATTCCTAATTAGTGAGTCAGACTCAGTGAGTGAAATTGCCTACACTTTAGGATTTAATTACCCACACTATTTTAGTCGACTGTTTAAAATTAAAACAGGTATGACTCCCCAAGAATATAGACAAAGGAATTAAAAATAACTCAACTTTCGCATACAGTTTAATTCCCTGATATATAGTCAAATAATCATTTTTATGACTTGTATATGCTTAGTAATGAATAACATAATTGTTTATACAAATACTTTGTGAAACTCTGTGTAATCCTTCGTGAAACTTTAACTTCGTTGAGCTCTCCGCCGGCTGGCGGATCGGTTGTGTTATAACTCTTTTACTATTACACAAAAAACACAAAGACTTGTGCTGAGCTAGTCGAAGTAAGACACAAAAATCGCACCTGCCTGCACTGCCGTTTAGGTAGGCAGGAAGAATAATATTTAAAGTACATAAATACAAGCATATATGCGATAATATTTTGCTTGCGAAAGTTGAGAAAATAATAAAAAGCCTGCATACAACATCGCCTACCGATCGTAAATTATGGAGTTTAGGGATCGATATGGGAATCATTTTTGGAATTTATTGATAAACATAGGTAGGAAATCACATCCGTCCAAAATAAATTTGAATAGAAAAAGAGGAGTTGGAGATTACCCTGTATAGGGCATTTTTACAATAACCACAAAAACTACCGCGCGGCTGCATCGCCGGGTAACGAAGAGAAGCAATTGCTTACATGCCACACGAGTAATTGTTCGGCAGCAAAGTGATTTTCTTAGCACTTTAACAACCGTTTTTGGGTGTGTTGGATGGTAAAGTTATGCATACAAGTAAGTTATGCCCAATAGTCTGAAAAAAAATCGTTGATCTTCTTGAAATTACAAATATTTGACATTATCTTTGATAGTATCAAATGATAGTATCAATGAAACCACCTTACAACATTACCCCGAGAATTCTTAATCTGATTTCCTCTATTTCAGAGAAGATTGGAGAAGTTAATGCTAACTTAATTAGCAAACCATCTCCACACTTAAGGAAGCAGAATAAAATAAAAACAATTCATTCATCTTTAAGTATTGAAGGTAACACTTTAACACTCGAACAAGTTACTGCTCTAATAGAAAACAAAAGGGTAATTGGGCCAAAAAAAGATGTTCTAGAGGTTTTAAACGCAATTAAAGTTTATGATAACATCGCTTTCTATGACCCTTTTTCCTCAAAATCCTTTTTGAAAGCTCACAAGGAGTTATTGGATGGATTAATTGAAAATCCAGGGAAGTATAGAAATCAAGGGGTAGGAATATTTCAAGGCTCAAGAGTAACACATATCGCACCACCAGCAGAGAATGTAACTTACCTAATGAATGACTTATTTAGTTATTTAAAAGGTAATGAGGATTTGACCCTAATAAAAAGTTGTGTTTTTCATTATGAAATGGAATTCATCCACCCATTTTTAGATGGAAATGGTAGAATGGGAAGATTATGGCAAACGGTTATACTTATGAATAAATACCCGGTTTTTGAATTCTTGCCATATGAAACCCTTATAAGTCAGACACAACAAGATTACTATAACGCTCTAGGGAAAAGTGATAAAGAAGGGAATTCAACTATTTTCATTGAATATATGCTTGATGTTATTGAGAAATCATTAATTGAACTTCTTAATTTTAACAATCGAATTTTAAGTGATATTGACAGGTTAGAGTACTTTATTGCACTAGGGAAAAAAGAATTTTCCAGAAAAGACTATATGAATGTTTTTAAAGACATTTCTTCTGCGACAGCAAGTCGAGATTTGAAAAAAGGGTTAGAATTGAATATGTTTGAAAAAACTGGTATAAAAAACAAAACGATTTATAAACGAACAAATTAACTACTGGGCATAACAAAGGGTGCAAAAAAATGCTGGTTTCCTGCCATTAGCGAGCTAATCTCCTCTTGCAAGACTTCGTCTCGGGGGATTAGGACGCTGTTCCAATCCCAGCACTTTTCACCCCCCCCAACCGTTGGCGTTGCAAAGAGTTACCCGAATCGGCCTTGAGTCGATTCTTCTTCGAGCGAGTTCTAAAAATTGGATCGGATGGTTTTTTCAAAACCCCTAGAGTAATTGAGGAAGTGTAAAAGTATCTAGAAACTACTTGAGAAATATAAAGATAAACTATCTTGTTGTATCGGAAGTAGTTCTCTGGAATTGTTGTTCAATTAATGAAAGGGGCTAGTAGAAGTACGCCATATATTATTGAATTGAACAATATTAATAAAAAATCGCCTCAAGATAAGGGATGTACTTCAATGTAAGGGGTAGGTAATCCTTTAATTCCCCCCAGTATGGTGCCTATAACAAATTCTTCTCTTGGTGGTGAACTTTGGTGTTTTTACACAAAAACAATTGCTACTTCAGCGAATCGAACGAATTGTAGCAAAACATTTATGTTGAAAAAAATACAATTGGCCAAAAAACATCTAAATTTGCCTTTCCATTTGCCTCTTTAGCTCAGCTGGTAGAGCAGCTCATTCGTAATGAGCAGGTCGTGGGTTCGAGTCCCATGAGAGGCTCAGCATTACAAGGTAGCCTTTGGCTGCCTTTCTGTTATTAATTGAATTACTTATGTATGCTACAATTATTACCATTGGTGAGGAAATCCTGATTGGACAAATTGTCGACACCAATTCGGCTTGGATGGGTTATGAACTCAACAAGGTAGGAGTTAAGGTTCGGCAAATTATTTCAATACCTGATATAGATGAACAGATAAAGAGTACAGTAAATCAATCCGTTAACGATTCTGATATTGTACTAATTACAGGTGGTCTTGGCCCCACTAACGACGATATAACAAAGCAGGCTCTTTGCCAACTTTTTGGCAGCGAGCTTGTAGTGCATGGGCCAACTCTTGAGCATATTCGGCAAATATTTGCAAAACGAGGCTTACCTCTAACCGAATTAAATTCTAAGCAGGCTGAGATTCCTAGTATCTGTGAGGTTTTACACAATCCTCTAGGAACTGCCCCTGGTATGTGGTTCGATATCAATTCAAAAATTGTTGTTTCTATGCCCGGTGTGCCTTTCGAGATGAAGGGCATTATGCAGCAGCATGTTTTACCGCGTTTGGATGCGTTTGCTGATGGAGTGAGCATCGTTCACAAAACGATTCAAACGTTTGGTTTGCCCGAATCGTTCCTTGCAGAGAGGTTGAACGATTGGGAAGCCAATATGCCAAGAAATATTAACGTAGCATACCTTCCAAACCCAATATCCATTCGTATAAGGCTTTCTTCTTCAGGGAATAGTAAAGAGTTAATTGAACTAGAAATACAAAAGCAGATAGATGCCCTCTTGAAGCTAATCCCCAACAATATTTTTGGCTACGAGAACGACACAATGGCCTCGGTAGTTGGTGATTTATTGGTAAATAACAGTTTAATGCTTGCTGTGGCCGAAAGCTGCACAGGAGGTACCATTGCCCATTTAATTACTCATCAGTCGGGTTCATCTCGCTACTTTTTAGGAGGAGTAGTAGCCTATTCCAATGATGTTAAGGTTAGTGCGTTAGGTGTAGATAGCCATCTTATCGAAACTTACGGTGCGGTAAGTCAGCAGGTTGTTGAGTCTATGGCCCAAGGTGTAATGTTGAAGTTAGGGTCCGATTATGGCATAGCTACTTCGGGTATTGCTGGCCCAACGGGAGGAACCCCTGGTAAACCTGTGGGTACGGTTTGGGTAGCTGTGTCGTCAAAGCAAGGTGTTGTGAGTGAGCGATTCAGCTTTGGGTCCGATAGGGAACGAAATATCCTTAGAAGCTCGGTGTCGGCTCTCAATATGCTAAGGTTATTGATTCTAAGCGAGAAAAAAATACAATAAAAAGGAATTTTTTTTCAAAATACTTTGGAATTTTAGATAAAAATAGCGTCCTTTGCGCACTGTTTTGAAAATCATACAAATCCAAAATACACAGGAGAGATGTCAAGAATTTGTCAGATTACCGGAAAGAAATTAATGGTTGGGAATAACGTTTCTCACTCAAACAAGAAGACCAAGAGGAGATTCTACCCCAATGTGATGAACAAGAGATTCTTCCTTGAAGAGGAGAATCGCTGGGTAACCCTTAAGGTGTCAGCGGCGGGTATCCGCAACATCAACAAGAAAGGTTTGAAGAGCGCCCTTAAAGAGGCTCAGCAAAAAGGTCTAATTAACATCTACTAAAGAATACTGCAATGGCAAAGAAAGGTAATAGAGTACAGGTGATTATGGAGTGCACTGAGCACAAGGAATCGGGTATGCCTGGTACCTCTAGGTACATCACAACCAAAAACAAGAAAAACACTCCCGATAGGCTCGAGCGTAAGAAGTACAATCCCATTCTGCGCAAGGTAACCGTACATCGTGAAATCAAATAAAACATTAAGTTATGGCTAAGAAAGTAGTTGCATCTTTACAGAAAGGTGAGGGAAGAACAAACACCAAGTGTATCAAAATGGTGAAGTCGCCCAAGACGGGTGCCTATGCTTTCCGCGAGGAGATGGTCCCTAATGCTCTAATCAAAGAATTTTTCGACGGAAAAATTTAGTTTTTTCCCCTCGAGATACGCATTTCGTTTAGAAGCTTCCTGATTAATTGGGAAGCTTTTACTATTTTTACCCAATTCATTCCAAAAATTAGTTACTATGGGAGTATTCGGACGTTTATCGGGTAGCAAAAAGGAGTCTCTGGATAAGGGGTTAGAGAAAACCAAGGAGAGCCTTTTTTCGAAACTCTCTAGGATTGTGGTGGGCAAATCATCTGTGGATGACGATGTTCTCGACAATCTGGAGGAGGTGCTCATTACTTCGGATGTAGGCGTAGAGACCACCCTGCGAATTATCGAACGTATTCAGGAACGTGCTGCTCGTGACAAGTATATTAATACCAGCGAGCTCAATCAGATACTTAAGTCGGAAATTGCCGAGCTCCTTGCCCAAAATGAGTCGGGTGATGTTGATACCTCAATAGAAACTCCCGATGGTTCGCCCTATGTTATTATGGTTGTTGGTGTTAATGGGGTAGGGAAAACCACTACAATTGGCAAGCTAGCCCATATGTACAAGAGCGCAGGAAAAAGTGTTTACCTGGGTGCAGCCGATACTTTTAGAGCCGCTGCTGTTGACCAGCTTACCATTTGGGCCGACAGGGTTGGAGTGCCTATAGTTAAGCAGTCAATGGGATCCGACCCCGCATCGGTAGCTTTTGATGCTCTTTCATCGGCCAAGGCCAACGGAGCCGACGTAGTGATTATCGATACCGCCGGCCGACTACATAACAAGATTAATTTGATGAATGAGCTTTCTAAGATTAAACGCGTGATGCAGAAGGTAGTACCCAATGCGCCACACGAAGTCTTACTAGTTCTCGATGGTAGTACTGGTCAAAATGCCTTTGAGCAGGCCAAGCAATTTACCCTAACCACCGAGGTTACAGCCCTTGCTCTCACAAAGCTAGATGGAACAGCGAAGGGAGGGGTTGTGTTAGGTATCTCGGATCAATTTAAAATTCCAGTAAAGTATATAGGCGTTGGTGAAAAAATTACCGATTTGCAGATTTTCGACCGTTTTGCATTTGTAGAATCTTTGTTTTCGTAACATCAAAAATAGTTAGTAAATACAATTTGTTAAGGGCAATTTTTTTGCCCTTTTTTTGTAGTTTTGGTGGCTGTTCAAACTCATTTTCAAATTAAACCATTCTACACAACAAATAGATATGGAAAAGAACATTAAACCCCTAGCCACCCGTACACCCATATATCGAGATACTGGATTTCATTTGGTTGATATCCCCACAATGCAACGCGCATTTGCCAATGAGCAAGACTATTCCCGTAATCCAGAGTTTTATATCTATGGTAGATATCGCAACCCTAATGTTGCGGCGGCAGAGGAGATGATTATGGCGATAGAAGGCAGCAACTGGTCAGTGCTTGCACAGTCGGGTTTGGCCGCCATTGATATAGCGCTTTCAATTTTTCAGGAGAAGTCTAAACCGGGTAAATGGCTTTTCTTTTCCGAAATATATGGGGGAACAAACCACTTTATTGATAATGTGCTAATTAATCGTAGGGGTATGGATGTCCATCGCTTTTTCCCCGATGGCGATGAGTATTCCATCGATAAATTCGAGGCCACGCTTAGAGAGCTAAAGCCAAAGGTTGTGCTATTCGAAGCCATATCTAACCCAATGCTAATCACCCTCGATGGCGATAAGTTTATAGAGGTGGCCAAGCGGTACGGTGCTCGTGTTATTGTTGATAATACCTTTGCCACACCATTCCTTTGGAAACCTTTGGATAGTGGTGCCGATATAGTTCTCCATAGCGTTACCAAGTATCTTGCTGGTCACGGTTCCATTTCGGCGGGTGTGCTCTCGGGAAATTGCCCTGAGCTGGAAAAAGCTGCCTTGGAATACCGAAAATTGGTTGGGCATATGCTCTCACCCGACGATGCAGCAAGGCTTTGCGAGCAGCTAAAGACTTTTGATCTGCGTTTTCACAAGCATTGCCACAATGCTGCTGAGCTGGCCAATTTTTTAGCTGGCCATGAAAAGATATCAACAGTGCTTTACCCTGGATTGACAGATCATTCAACCCATCAAAATGCATCTAAACTATTCAATAATAAGGGATTTGGTGCTATTATTACTTTTGATTTAGCGGGTGTAGATAATTCACAGAAACAGATGCGTTGTAACCAGTTTATAAATCTTGTAAAAGATGAAATTCCTCTGGTTCCAACCCTGGGCGATGCCGATTCCACACTTATGCCCATTGAGCCAGTGTGGGGCGACAAATTTCCGTATCCCGGAATGATACGCTTGTCGGTTGGTATCGAGAATACTGATAGTTTAATTAGCACAATTGGTCAGGCCCTCAATTCCATCGAATAGCTTACAAAAAACCTATGGGAACGATTAGTGGGTTCATATTCGATTACAGCAAATGCGTAGGGTGCCATGCCTGCGTGGTTGCCTGTACAGTGGAAAACTCAACTGTTCCGCCCCTTAATTGGCGAAAAGTAAATCATTTCAATAGGCAAAAGCTGCCCCTTTTGGGCTTTGTGCATCAATCTCTCGCTTGTAATCATTGCCAGGAAGCTCCCTGTCTTAAAGCATGTCCGAGTGGTGCTTACAAAATTGACCCCGAAACCAAAGCTGTAATTCACACTCCTGAGCTGTGCTTGGGGTGTAAGTATTGCACATGGGTATGTCCCTTCGATGCACCCAAGTTCAATGCCCAAAGCGGCATAGTTGAGAAATGTCACTTATGTTACCATAGGCTAAAAGAGGGACAAATTCCAGCCTGTGCTCAGAACTGCCCGACGGGAGCGTTATCTTTTGACGAGATTGAAGAACAGCCGAATCCAAATGCATTTGGTTTGTCGGAGCGTAATGTTTATCCCCGTATAAAAATTGTTGGCAATAAAGTACAGTCCATTGTTCCCCAAATCGATCTTGCGGCAACAACATCAACTCCTGTAAATTCTAATAGAATTTTATTTCAGGAGAATGCCAATAGTATGGAGTGGCTAAAGGAATGGCCACTGGCAGTGTTCACTTTTTTAAGCGCTTTTCTAGTGGGTTGGTTTTGGGCAGGTATCGGCAACCATAGCATACCATTGTCGCCATGGCTTATGTTAGTTATTGCCGGAGTGGCAATGGCTGTTAGTACACTTCATTTGGGTAAACCCTTACGTGCCTACAAATCCATTAATAATTTAATAACGAGTTGGCTATCTCGAGAGATATTGATGTTTGGCCTGTTTGTTTGGGTAGGTTTTATTTCGATTTTTTTTAATAATATTTGGACTGCATATTTAGCATCAGGCTTAGGTTTCATTCTGTTAATTTCCATTGAAATGTTGTACGTTTCAGTTAGGTCTGGGCCTAAATCTTTATTAAGTAGTGGGAACACAATTGCCATTGCACTTGTTTTTGCCTCTCTTTTTGGTGAACATATGAGTTTGCTCATTGCATTGTTGGCTTTTAAAACAATGATTTATCTTATAAAAGTTGGGAGTAGTTTGAGTAATATCACCCCAGCGATAGCTATGGTCTCGTTAGTTAGATTGATCTTAGGATTTGTTATTCCGTTTGGACTTATTGCTCTTAGAAATGAAAGTTTTTCTTGGGTTTTATTATTATCCGTTATACTTGGCGAAATAATTGATCGTTTAATCTTTTATCGAGAATTTAAGCCAGAGAGGCCATTTGAATCTTATTTAGCTGATGTGCGCTAGAGCATTATCTTTTTTTTGTTAATCAAAGTCATAGTAACTTAAAAAGTCTTTTGTCGTAAATAAAATAATCTAAATAAATTTTGTATTGAGCAAACGATTATTCATACCATATTCCCTCAGTAGCCCAAGGCTATTCCTACTCATTATCCTCACTTTTATACAATCAATGAGCTTTGCTCAGGATGGCGTAGAAGTGTTTGGACGTATAGTTATTCGTAAGGCCAGTACAGATGACGCAAAAATTATTGTTTACCAAAATGGTAACGAAATCAAAAGGCAGTCTCCCGAAAGGGGTGGCCGTTTTGATTTTGTTTTGGATTACGGATCTGAATATATCCTACAATTTGAAAAGAATGGTTACATATCAAAGAAGATAAGTATCAACTCAAATCTCCCGGCTCAAGCACAGAAAAGGGGTTATATAATTGAATTTGAAGTTGAACTAGAACCTCAAACCGACGAGACTGCCATTAAGGTTTACGATAATCCTGTGGCCAAAATTGCTTTTGACCCTCGTTTAGGCGATTTTGGGTTTGATACCGATTACTCTTCAAGTTTTAAGCGCGATGTAGCTGCAGAGGAAAGAAAAATGGCAGAAGAAGCACGTAAAAAGGCTGCTGAAGAGGAGAAAGCTCGCATAGCGCAGGAGGCAGAACAACGTCGACTAGCTGAGGCAGAACGTAAAAAAGCAGCTGAAGCGGCTCGTCAGGCAGAGATGGAGCGTCAGCGCAAAGAGGCTGAGGCCAAAGCTTTGGCTGAGGCCAAGGCAAAGGAAGAAGCTCGCAAAAAGGCCGAGGAAGTTGCTCGTAAAGAGGCCGAAAGGGTTAGGCTTGCCGAGGAGGCTCGCAAAAAGGCTGAGGAAGAAGCTCGATTGGCAGAGCAAGAGCGTGTAAGGAAAGAAGCAGAACAGCGTCGATTGGCCGAGGAGGCTCGCAAGAAGGCCGAGGAGGAAGCCAGGATTGCCGAACAGGAGCGGGTTCGCAAGGAGGCAGAGCAGCGCCGTTTAGCCGAAGAAGCACGTAAAAAGGCCGAGGAAGAGGCTCGTCAAGCTGAACTTGAACGTCAACGTAAAGAGGCTGAAGCCAAAGCATTGGCTGAAACTAAGGCCAAGGAGGAGGCACGACTAAAGGCCGAGGAGCAAGCCCGTAAGGAGGCCGAGCGGATTAGATTGGCCGAGGAGGCCCGCAAAAAGGCTGAGGAAGAGGCTCGAGAGGCAGAGCAGAAACGGGTACAGCAAGAGGCAGAGCAGCGTAAATTAGCGGAGGAGGCACGACGTAAGGTCGAGGAGGAGGCTAGAATTGCAGCACTGGAAAAGCAAAAAGCGGAAGCAGAAGCCAGAGCCCTTGCTGAGGCTAAGGCTAAGGAGGAAGCCCTTAAAAAATCGGAAGAGGAGCGTTTGCTTGCTCATCAGGAGCAACAGCGAATAGCTGAAGAGGTAGCCAAAAGGAGAGAGGAAGAGCGAAAACTTGAGCAGGAACGCATTAGGCAGGAAACGGAAAGAATAAGGGAGCAGGAAGAGCGAATGCGCCAACAGGTACTTGAAGAACAACTCAAAAAGCAGGAAGAGATAACCAAACAGGCTAGGGAACGCAAAAACCAAATGATGGCTCAACAGAGCCTGAGCAAGGGCACACCAATCCCTGTAGAAAATGTATCCGAAAAGTACAGTGATGAATCAACTGTAGAAAAGTTTGAGTTGAATAAGATTATTCTTACTCGAACGGTACTCAATCGCGATGGAGTAATTACATTTTACACCAAGGTTGAACACGACAATGGATCTGTCTATCACTTTAAAAATGGAGAGCTAATCACTGCTTGGCAATATAATAGCGAGACAAAATAATATTTAACCCTTTTCTTTATAATTCAGATGCAAGTCTTTACCACCGCATGCCCCCGTAATTGCTACAGTACCTGTACTTTCAACGTGTATGTCGATAATGGCAAGGTGGTAAACATATCACCAAATCCTTTAAATAGAGCAACCCCCGAAGGTATCTGCCTAAAAGGCCTTAGCTACGTGGAGCGGGCAAACTCACCCGATAGAATTATTTACCCCCACCGAAAGGATAGCAAGGGCAAATTTCATCGCATTAGCTGGGACGAGGCTCTCGATTCCATAGCAGGTCGGCTTAAGCACTATAAGGAGCAGTATGGCTCACAAAGCGTATTATTCTACTTTGCCAGCGGCATGTCGGGTCTTATCAATGAGCTTAGCGGTAAATTCTGGCGCGATATATATGGCGGAGCCACAACCGTTTACGGAAACCTTTGCTGGCCCGCCGGGCTCGAGGCCACTCGTCTTACCCTGGGCGAGAATAAGCACAACGTGCCATGGGATCTGGAGAATGCCAAGCTGGTTGTGCTATGGGGTAAAAATCCTGCCGAGAGTAATATTCAGGAGATGATACCTCTGGGCAAAGCCCTCGACCATGGGGCGCAGCTTATCGCCATCGATCCTCGCCGTACCGACTCAACCCAAAGGGCTACAATGCTTATTCAGCCTGTGCCCGGAACCGATGCAGCCCTGGCGCTTGCCGTTGCCAATTTGTTGATCTTAAATAATTGGATTGATAAAGATTATATAGATCAAAATGTGCTGGGTTTCGATGAGTTTAAGGATTATGTAAAGGATTTCACTTCGCAGTGGGCATCCCAAATTACGGGTGTGCCCGAGGAGTTAATCTATAAGCTAGCTTGGAGCATCGGCAATATCAAGCCCATGACCCTAATTCCTGGATACGGCATGCAGCGATACAGCAATGGTGGGCAAACCGTTCGGTGCCTGCTGGCATTGTCGGTTCTTACCGGAAATATTGGTAAGCCCGGTGCTTGCTGGCACTACGCCAACCTGCAAAGTTACGTATTCGACGATGTGCTCGAGCCTAATAGTTACTATCCGCCAGCCCAGCCCGATGGAATTACTCGACGTTCCATTGCAACGGCTCGGTTGGGTACCGATATGCTGGCCACAAAAAATCCTCCCCTAAAGATGATTTGGGTTGAACGGGGCAATCCACTGGCTCAAAATCCTGATACCTCAAAGGTTTTAAAGGCATTTCGTAAGCTCGATTTTAGGGTGGTGGTGGAGCAGTTTTTTACCGATACCGCACTGGAGGCCGATATTGTTTTGCCAGCAAAGAATATGTTTGAGCAGAGTGATATTATTGGCTCTTACTGGAACCCCTACGTGCAGCTTAAGCAGAAGGTGGTGGAACCCGCTGGCGAGGTTATGCCCGAAAACGAGATTTACTACCATTTAGCGCTTAGGCTAGGTTTTTCTAAGGATGAGGTTGAAAGGGTGCTAGTTCCACCCGGAGATGCTGGGGTTTATAAATTTCTCGGCGAGAAGTTAAGTCAGTTTCCCGAACTATCTATAGAGCAACTTAAGGATGGCCCATTATTAGCCCCTGGATTGGAGGAAATACCATTTTCTGATAAAATCTTCAAAACCCCGAGTGGTAAAATTGAGCTCTACTCACAGCAAGCTCAAAAATTATGGGGAGTTAATCCTTTGCCCACTTTCGAGAGACCTGCTGAAGGGTATTCCGATGATAAGGAGCAGCAGTTGGAGTATCCATTACACTTAATGAGCCCCAACACCAAGAACCGTATCCACTCGCAGTTTGGCAACCTAAAGGTTATTAAGATGCTAATTCCCGAGCCTTTTGTAGAGATTAATCCCGAGGATGCAGAGCTGCGCCGCATAAAGGAGGGCGATAAGGTAAGGGTATATAACGATCGGGGCGAGGTAACCGTTACCGCCCAGCTAACCTACTCGCTTCGCAAGGGTTGCGTGGTGATACACAATGGCTGGTGGGGTGTTCAGGGGTGTGTGCTTAATGTTTTGTCTTTTGGTCGCGAAACCGATATGGGCCACGGCACGGCCTTCCACGATAACATGGTTTGCGGGAACATGACACCCGGCA
>DDWD01000055.1 GCA_002345825.1 Bacteroidales bacterium UBA2295 | reverse complement strand
TGCACCTTTAACATTGTCGAGTATCCACTTTATTTTTGTTCCACTAAAATATGCATCGATCACCAGACCAGTTTTCTCTCTAATCATATCTGCCAATCCCTTTTCCTTGAGTTCGTCGCATAGTTCCGATGTGCGCCTATCCTGCCATACTATCGCATTGTAAATTGGTTCGCCCGTTTTTCTGTCCCATACAATAGTGGTTTCGCGCTGGTTGGTAATACCAATCCCTGCTAGGTAAGATCCATTTATGCTTAACTTCGACATAGCCTCGGCAGCCACTGCTACCTGCGACGACCATATCTCCCCGGGATCGTGTTCAACCCATCCGGGTTTAGGAAATATTTGGGTAAACTCTTTTTGGGCCACCGAGCGGATATTACCGTTATGGTCGAATAGCAATGCGCGTGAGCTGGTTGTTCCTTGGTCGAGAGCTAGTATAAACTTTTCCATACTACTTTTTAATTGGGTTTCTTTTAAAAATCCGAAGATAGTAAACTCATTAATTATCGCAGAATATATTTCGAGGCAACTTTCTCGAATTCTTTAACCTGTTCCTTTTCCCATTCCACATCCTTGCCCATCTCTGCCGCCATAACTGTGGCAACTTTTGGGGCCACGAGCATTGCTTCGCGGGCATCAAGTAACAGGGCACGTACCCTACGCGACAGGAAGTCCTCCACGGTACGAGCCATCTCATAGCGTACGGCCCAAATCACCTGTGCTGCATATATGTTCAATCTGCTGCTTAGCAGCTGTTTGGTTTCGGAATCTTTCTCCATCATATCAATTAGCTGCTCCTTATCGCTGCCATAAAAGTAAAGCGGATCGTTTAGGTCTATTGCTTGCTGATAGCCGTGTAGTTTCAAGTTCTTTGTGACCGTTTTTGTTCGTGCCCAACCCTTGGTCTTCTCTACCTTATCAATCATATCCTGCGCCATACGGCGGAAGGTAGTCCACTTGCCACCAATCATTGTGAATAGCTGCGAGGTAGTAATGGTTATTTTGTGACTGCGCGAAATTTCTTTAGTTTTTGAGTTCTCGTGCTTTGGCGCAGCCAGTGGGCGCAATCCGGCAAATATGCTTAGTACATCGCTTCGACTTGGCGCTTTGGTGAGGTATTTGGCCATTGTGGACAGGATAAACTTAATTTCCTCTTCAAGCGCCACGGGTTCAAGGCTAGGAGAGTTTATGGGGGTATCTGTGGTACCAACAACAATTTTGTCGTGCCACGGCACGGCAAACAGCACCCTGCCATCATCGGTTTTGGGTATCATTAGGGCGTAATCGCTTGGTAGGAAGGATTTGTCTAGCACTAGGTGAATACCCTGGCTTGGACGAATAGTTTTTCGTTGCCCTGGGCTATCCATTTGCAGGATATCGTCGGCAAAAACGCCTGTGGCATTTATAACAGCTTTTCCGTTTATGGTGTATTCTTTACCACTCTCAATATCCAAAGCAACCACACCGCAAGCAAAACCATTCTCATCTTTTTTGATATTATTAACCTGCATATAATTAGCGGCTATTGCACCATGCTCTACAGCTGTTTGTAGGGCGTTGATTGCAAGTCGCGAATCGTCGAACTGACCATCATGGTAAACCACACCCGCTGATATTTTTTGCTGATTGATGGTTGGCAATTTCTCAATGGTTTTCTTTTTCGAAACCCTAAGCGAACGACCAAGGCTGTACTTGCCGGCAAGCAAATCGTAAAAGGTAAGGCCAACGGTATACATCAGCTCGTCGAAAAGCCCAAATGTGGGTATAACGAACGATTGGTTTCTAACCAAATGTGGAGCATTATTTAACAATCGACCACGCTCAACACAGGCCTCACGTACCAATGCTAAATCACCTTGAGCCAAGTACCTAACCCCGCCATGAACCAACTTGGTGCTTTTGCTCGATGTCGATTTGGTGAAGTCGGATTTTTCCAAAAGTATTGCGCTGTACCCCCTTGTGGCTGCCTCAAGGGCTATCCCTATTCCAGTTGCTCCACCACCAATAATCACAAAATCAAATTCTTTATCGTTGGCAGCGAGCATTTCAATTGCCTTTTCTCTATTCATCTTCTCTGAGTTTTTTGTGTAAATTACAGTTACAAAAATAGCTATAAATATTAAAAGCGAAAGAAAACGAAAGTAAAATATTACGAAAAATTACATTTCAATGTTTTTTATATATAATGCAGTAGTTTTTTGTATTTTTGTTAATCAAAAAATAATAGGGCAGATGTCGAAAAGTATTGCCAAGCGGCACCAGTATATCCTGAATAAGCTTAAGGAGCAAGGATTTGTAAACGTTAATGAGCTAAGCGAAGAACTTGATGTGTCGTTGGTAACTATACGAAAAGATTTAAAACTTCTAGAGGATAGAAACCTACTTCACCGAACACATGGAAGTGCAACGCTTACGGACCCCTACATAACCGAAAGGAATATTCATGATAAGGAGAAGATTGGGGTAGAGCAGAAGCAGGGCATTGCAACCAAGGCCTTGGGACTTGTCGATCCGAACGATAGCATAATTTTAGCCTCAGGATCAACCATCCTCGAATTTGCTAGGCATCTTCCTGCAGTTAATCCGCTTTCAGTGGTTACTGCTTCGCTAAATGTTGCTCAAGTACTAAATATCCATCCCAATATTGAGATTCATCAGCTGGGAGGTACTATCAGAAAGAGTTCCAACTCGGCCGTAGGCCCCTTTGCCGAGCGAATGATGGAGGGTTATAGCTGTAATAAGCTGTTTGTTGGAGTTGATGGAATTGATCCCGACTATGGTCTTACTACCACTAACGCCCTGGAGGCATCCTTAAATCAGGTGATGATAAGATCGGCCCAAAGGGTAATTGTGCTGGCCGACTCCAGCAAGTTTGGGCGTAGAGGATTTGGGCGGATATGCAGCCTCTCGGAGGTTGATGTAATAATTACCGATAGGGGCATTTCCGATTCGATGGCCAAGCGAATTGAATTGGCAGGGGTGGAACTGGTAATTGCTTAGTGGAATTTTTATGCCAATTAGCCAAATTCAATTGCATTATAGCCAAAAATAGATTAGGTTTGAAAATCAATAAATATCAAAACAAAATTTTATGAGCGTACTGGTTAACAAGGATTCCCGAGTTTTAGTTCAGGGATTTACAGGTGGCGAAGGCACTTTTCATGCAACCCAAATGCTGGAGTACGGAACTAACGTAGTAGGTGGTGTAACACCCGGCAAAGGTGGACAGTTGCATCTCGATCTTCCAGTTTTTAATACTGTTGCCGATGGAGTTAAGGAAACTAATGCAGATGTATCTGTGATATTTGTCCCTCCAGCCTTTGCCGCCGATGCCATTATGGAGGCCGCCGATGCGGGGATAAAGGTTGTTGTTTGTATTACCGAGGGGATTCCCATTGCCCAAATGGTAAACGTTAAGCAATATCTTTCGGAGAAAACCGATGTTAGGCTAATTGGCCCTAACTGTCCAGGAATTATTACCCCCGATGGTGCCAAAGTAGGTATTATGCCGGGCTTTATACATAAAAAAGGTAGTATAGGTGTGGTTTCTCGCTCAGGAACCTTAACCTACGAGGCCGTGGACCAATTAACAAAGGTTGGCCTTGGCCAAAGCACCTGCATTGGAATTGGCGGCGACCCAATTGTGGGAACCACCACCCTCGATGCCATAAAGCTATTCAACGACGACCCCGAGACTGAGGGCATTGTTATGATTGGAGAGATTGGTGGCAGCATGGAGGCTGATGCCGCTCGCTGGATAAAGGATAATTGCAAAAAGCCTGTGGTTGGTTTTATTGCCGGTCAAACCGCTCCTAAGGGTCGTCGTATGGGTCATGCCGGTGCAATTATTGGAGGTGCCGATGATACAGCTGCTGCTAAAATGAAGATAATGACAGAGTGTGGAATACACGTTGTGGATTCGCCTGCTAATATTGGAGCTACTATGTTAAAAGCTTTAAAGAAGTAATGTAACTAATTCTTCTAATCAAACTCTAAATGAGAAACCATTCTCCTTTGGCAAGAAAAATTTTATTTGCAATTGTTGTTGCATTTTTCAGTCCAACTGTTTTGTTGTACGCTCAACGCGATGCCCTCTCGTTCGAACGTATTTCGGTAGAGGATGGATTATCACAGAATACGGTTTACGACATCCTGCAGGATCATATGGGTTTTTTGTGGTTTGGTACCGAGGATGGTTTGAACAGGTTTGATGGAGTGAATTTTAAAAAATATACGCATAGAGTTAACGATAGCTTGTCGTTAAGCAATAACAGGGTAATATCTATTATTGAGGATAGTAAGCATAGGCTTTGGGTGGGTACAATAGGTGGAGGGCTAAATCTTTTTGAGAGAGAGACGGGTACCTTTGTTTCTTTTAAGCATAATCCTGACGATAATCAAAGCCTTAGCAATAACAAGGTGATGACACTTTTGGAAGATCCATCGGGAATGATTTGGGTGGGAACGGCTGACGGTGGACTAAATCTCTTCGATCCGAAAACTGGCCATTTCAAAAGATACATCAATACGCTGGAAACGCCAAACCTTTTACCAAGCAATGTTATCAGGTCTCTTCATCTCGATACTACGGGTAAACTTTGGATTGGGACTAACAAAGGTTTAGCGGTTTATAATCCTACCGATGAAACAATTGCTGATTTCAAAGTCTATGATTCCAGCGGTGTTGAATATCCTGTGGGAATAATTAGAAGGATATTTGAGGATTCCCTTGGCAAAATATGGATTGCAACCGATGATGAGGGAGCCGTTGTGTACAATCCGGTAGAAAATAGTTTTGTACTATTTGGACAAAATTCCAAAAGTCAGATATTGCTGCCATGTAACACGGTGCATGATTTTTACGAAGATGATGATGGTGCAATTTGGATAGCTACTTATAGAGGGTTAGTTAGGTATAACCCCGAAAGTTCCTCATCAATAACCTATCAGAATAATTTATTCAATTCGCAAAGCCTATCCAGCGATCAGTTAAGACGTCTATATATGGATAGCATGGGTATCCTTTGGATTGGAACCGACAACAACGGTATCAATAAATTTGATACAAATGCCAAAAGATTTGTGGTTTACCGAAGTTATCCGGGCGGTTTGCTAGATATATCCTCCACAACAATAAGCTCTATTGTTGAAGACAATGATGGGGTTATATGGATTGGAACCTATAATCAGGGACTAATTAGGTTCGATGTTGAGACAGAATCCTTTGAATATATCAGTAGTAACGGTTCAAATGCTAACAGCTTACCAAGTAACTTTATCACATCGTTAGCTTTGGGCCCCGATAACAACCTGTGGGTTGGGACAAATAAAGGGTTGGTGAAATTTAATGTAGCTACAGGTAATGTTCATCCTGTAAACTTTAAACTGAAGCAAGGCGATATATCACAGAGTTTGCGAGTACGTGATATTCTTTTTGATAGCCAAGATGAGCTTTGGATTGCTACGCAAGATAATGGCGTTATACAATTTTCTCCTAGCGAACAGTCATTTGAGAATTTTAGGGCTAGCATAAATGATTCCAAATCAATCTCTCAAAATAGGATAAATTCAGTGTTTGAGGATAGGGCCGGCAATATTTGGATTGCAACAAGTCATGAGGGGCTTAATCTTTTTGATAAAACCAGCGGGGAAACTAAAAAGGTTTTTAGGAAAGGAACGAAAGAGCCAAAGACAATAGCATCTGATCGTATCATTAGTTTTTATCAAGATACTAAAGGGCGGTTATGGCTAGGAACTGCCGAAGGCCTTAGCCTTTTCAGCTATGCCGATAGCACCTTTACAAACTTTACAGCCCTTGATGGGCTCTCCAATGATGTGGTTTATGCTATTGAAGAAGATGCAAACGGGAGACTTTGGATTAGTACAAACAAGGGATTATCGTGTTTAGACTATAGCAATCCGTTGGAGCCAAGGTTTAGGAATTACGATAAGTTCGATGGGCTCCCTGTTAACGAGTTTTCAAGCAACGCTTCCTATACGCTAAAATCTGGCGAGATGCTTTTCGGGGGTCTTAATAGTTTTATTGTATTTAATCCTCTCGAAATTAACGATGATGCTACATTGCCTTGGGTGTATATTTACGAGGCAAGGGTTGCAGAGCAATCGTTTGAAGATCATAAGGATACTGGGGATGTAGTGGTTAACCTATTGCAGAAGGATTCGCTCGAGTTTTCCTATTCGCAGAATAATATTTCATTCTATGTTACCGTAATTCATCCAAGGGCACCACAGAAAAACAGATATAAGTACATGCTCGAAGGGTTTGATAATAAATGGATTGAACCTGCCAGTTTTCAACAATTTGTTAGGTACACCAATCTTAAACCCGGTGAATACAATTTTAAGGTACGGGCATGTAACTCCGATGGGTTATGGAGCGATATGGGAGATGAATTCCACTTCACCATTACAAAACCTTTTTGGAACAAATGGTGGTTCTACTTGCTAATTTCTTTTATCTTTTCGGCCATAGTGTACCTTTTAGCTCGTTTGCGCGAGGCTAGGTTAGTACAATCCAAAGAATTGCTCGAGGAGATGGTCAATGAAAGGACTAAGGAAATCCAAATGCAATCGGAGCGACTGCATCAGGCAAACGAGGAGATAAGGGCTACTTCAGAGGCGTTGAGTGAGCAAAATGAACTCCTAACCGCAAAAAACGAGGAGATCACCATAAAGAATAACGAGCTCGAAGAGCAGAAGAACTCATTAGCTAACCTGGCATGGGAACTTCAGGATAAAAACGAGGAGATTACCGCCCAGCGAAACGAAATTGAGCGGCAAAAGAAGGAGATAACCGACTCCATCTTCTACGCCCAAAGAATTCAACAGGCGGTATTGCCTACCCAAGATCAAATTAAGGAGCTGTTTCCCGAGTTTTTTATATTCAATCGACCCAAAAGCATCGTTAGCGGCGATTTCTACTGGGCAACCCGTATTGGGAGGTATCGAATTGTGGCTGTTGTCGATTGTACTGGGCATGGTGTTCCCGGTGGGTTTATGAGTATGCTGGGTGTATTAATGCTCAACGAAGTTATTTCATTAAGGGGATATACCGATCCTGCCAAGGCTCTTAATCAGCTTAGGCAAGGAATTATCTCGGTGTTGCATCAAAAAGGTGAATTCTCCGATGCTGCCGATGGAATGGACCTCTCGCTTTGTGTAATTGATGATGAAAACAAAACTTTGACCTACTCTGGGGCTAATAGTTCAATGGTTATTTTTGAACCTCTGGCCAGTACTGACAAGCAGGTGTCAGTTATACGTTCCGACAGGATGCCCATAGCTTATCATCCATTGATGAAATCATTTTCCAACAAGGTTGTACCAATATCCAACGAAACTGTAATTTTACTTTATTCCGATGGCATTGTCGATCAGTTTGGTGGCCCTAGCAACAAAAAATTTCAGCACCATAGGCTTCTTGAGTTTATTGTGGAGAATAGCGAATTGCCTGTTGAAACACAGGGGATTGTGTTAGAACAGATTTTTGACAAGTGGAAAGGTAAGACCTATCAGGTCGACGATGTCCTAGTTATGGGGCTTCGGTTGTAACGTAACACAGCTATAAAACCTATGTAACCCCAACGGTTCCGTTGTGCCTATTTACCTCAGTAACGCTTCCCAAATAATCTCTATCGGGTGCTGGGCATCCCTATTTGTTCCATCCTTAATCTGATGTCTACAACTTGTTCCCGGTGCCGAGATACTAACTTCTTTTGGCGTTTTTCTAACCTCAGGAAAAAGTATTAATTCGCCAACCTTCATCGAAAGATCGTAGTGCTCACGCTCGTAGCCAAATGCCCCTGCCATACCACAGCAACCGCTGGGTATCTCTTTAACCCTGTAATTTTCGGGGAACGATAGCATCGCCTTGGTTTGATTGGTTGAGGCTACAGCCTTTTGCTGGCAGTGGCCGTGTAGCTTAATGCTGCGTTTATCCTTGGTAAACATATCTTTAGTGATTCGGCCAGCCTTTACTTCGTGCATAAAAAACTCTTCGAACAGCAAACTGTTTTCCGATAGTTCCAACGCGTTGGGTTTTAGCTTATCGTCAACCAGGTCGGGGTATTCGTCTCTAAAGCTAAGAATAGCCGATGGCTCAATGCCAATAAGAGGCTTATCCGACGATATGATTTGTGATAGTAGTGTAACATTTCTATTTGCAAGCCGCTTGGCAGTTTTAAGCAAACCCTTCGATATGTAGGTTCGTCCGCTTTCAGATATTTTGGGAATTACTACTTGATACCCAAGGTGCTCAAGTACTTCAATAGCTTTAATTCCAATGGATGTGTCGTTGTAGTTGGTAAACTCATCGGCAAATAGATACACACGTTTTCCCTTGGTTGGGTTTTTCTTCTTTTTGTGCCAATGCTTTAGTGTTGTTTTGCTAAGTAATGGTAGTTGTCGTTCTTGAGCAAATCCTAGCGTTTTAGTCATCACCCCTTTTGTAATGCGATTGGTAAGAAAGAAGTTTGCGAAAGCAGGCACAAATTTACCAATAGCGTAAATATGAGTAATATTGGCAATAAGCCAACTGCGTAATGGCACGCGATGCGATTTGTACCACTGATGCAGAAACTCGGCCTTGAGTTTAGCCATATCAACACTCGAGGGGCATTCGTTTTTGCAACCCTTGCATGATAGGCACAAATCGAGGATATCGTAAATCTCTTTGTGGTCAAAAGGATTTTTGTTTTCGCTGTTGGTAATAAATTCTCTTAGGATGTTTGCTCTGGCGCGGGTGGTGTTGGCCTCATGCCGTGTGGCCATATAGCTAGGGCACATGGTGCCGCCGGCAAGTTCTGTTTTTCGGCAATCGCCCGAACCATTACACTTTTCTATGGCTCTTAGCATTCCTCCAACCCTGGAGAAATCCATTATGGTTATAAGTTTGGGCTCTTTTCGTCCGGGTGTATAACGTAAACTAGTGTTGTTTGGTGGAGTATCAACAATTTTATTTGGATTAAAAATCCCGTTGGGATCCCAAGCGTTTTTCACTTCTTTCATCAGTTGATAAACCTTATCTCCAACTAAAACAGGTATTAGTTCGCCTCTTAATCGGCCATCGCCATGCTCACCGCTCATGGAACCACCATATTTTTTAACCAAGTGGGCTACTTCAAAAGCAATCGTTCTAAATAGATTAACATCAAGCTCATCTTTCAAGTTAAGAACGGGCCTAAGGTGTAACTCGCCACTGCCAATGTGGGCGTGGTAAACACAATCGAGATTGTAGCTTGTCATGATCTGTTCGAACTCTTTCATATATTCTGGCAAATCCTCCACATCCACAGCCGTATCCTCAACTAACGAAACGGGTTTTGCATCGCCCTCAATATTAGAAAGAACACCAAGGCCAGCCTTGCGCAGTGCCCAAACTTTAGCAATATCGGCGCCCCATACTACTGGGTAATGGTAGCCATAGCCAGCCTTGCGCATTTGGCTTTCCATTTGTTTAGCAGCATAATCTATCTCCTCAACCGATTCACGTGCAAATTCAACAATAAGGACCGCACCCGGATCGCCCTGTATAAAGAATCGGTTCTTTCGCTGTTCAATATTGCCCTTTGTGCACTCTAAAATCATATTATCCATTAGCTCCACCGCACTAGGACCATGCTTGAGCGCTATAAGGTTGGCCTTAAATGCCTCCTCACGGTTGGCCAAATGAACACAAACAAGAGCCTTATGCTTTGGGGGAAGTGGAACTAAGTTAAGTTTGATTTCAGTGATGAAGCCAAGAGTGCCCTCCGAACCTGCAATCAGATTACAGAGATTAAATGGTTCATCAGAATCGCTGTAGATTTTATTTTCCAAGAGTAAATCTAAAGCGTATCCAGTGTTTCTCCTTTGTATGGTAGGTTTAGGGAATTGTTGCCTAATCTCAGCCCTAATCTCATTTGCGGATAGCATACCATGGATTTGCCTGTAAAGTTCCCCTTCACGGTTTTGAAGATTTAATTTTTCCTCAAATTCCGATTTGGTTAGAGGCCCAAATTCATACTCGTTACCATCGTCGAGCATCATTTTTACAGAGATGGTGTGATCGCGAGTGCTTCCGTAAATTATGGAGTGCGACCCGCACGAGTTATTGCCTACCATTCCGCCCATCATGCATCGGTTAGATGTTGATGTTTCGGGGCCAAAGAATAGCCCGTGGGGTTTAAGGTATTGGTTTAGCTCGTCCAGAATAACTCCGGGCTCAACCCTAACCCAGTGGTCTGTAGTGTTAAGTTCAATTATTTTACCCCAGTACCGCGACATATCTACAATTAAGCCCTTGCCTACTACCTGCCCAGCAAGCGAGGTGCCTGCAGTGCGTGGAATTAGCGGAATCCGATGTTTTTGGGCAAAGGCTATAATGACCTGAAGATCTTCTTTGGATTTAGGTAGAGCAACGGCATCGGGAATTTCACGATATGCCGATGCGTCGGTTGCGTATTGCAATCGGGTTGATATATCCCAGAAAACCTCTCCTTTTATTGTTTTTGTAAGCGTTTCAAAATGGTAATGAGGAATCATATGAAAATTAATTCAGTTTTTTTATCTCGATAATCACGTAAAAGTATCCATTTTACAATTACGGTAGTTGCTTTTATTAGCAAAATGTCCCTAACAAAAAGTCCGTTTTTTAGTATGTTGCTGAAAAAGTAATTAATCGTTGTCTATATCTCATTGATATTTATTAAATTCGATAAGATTTCTGCTGCCTATGTTTTTAAAACGATTACTATTTTTTGCAACTGCTTGGGTTCTCATAACAATTTCAGGGAACCCTTTTGGTATAGATGTATTTGCACAACAGCAAGATCAGGTGCAGGTTACGGTTACCTCCACCAACGATGCACTAATTTACATCGATGGTGCAATTAAAGGAACGTCACCATGGACAGGCAAAATATCAGTTGGAAAGCATAAAATAAGGGTGGAGAAGGAGAACTACTTTTCTCGTGAATATGAGATATTAACTGTTAGGGGGAGGGATTTAAATATCGACTTGATGCTAACGCCTAAAACTGGAACCATTGATATTGTTACTGACCCTGACCAAGCTATGATAACTGTAAATGGCAGGATGTATGGTTTTTCTCCACGCACCATTAGCGAGTTGCCCTACGGTGAGTATGTCGTTGTTGTGGAAAAGCCTGAGTATTCCCGGGTGGTCCGAAAGGTTAATATTAATGATGTTAAGCCTGTTAGTTTAAACCTTTCTCTTTATTCGGGCAAAGAAGTTACACTCAACACCAGTCCCGAGGGAGCCAATGTTTTCCTCGACAAGGAATTGTTAGGAGTAACTCCCCTAAAAATATGGTTGAAATATGGCACTCATCTCCTTAAATTTGAGAAGGATGAGCTGAGCATTGCAGAGAATGTGGTAGTATCACAATCGGGTAAAAAAACATTTGAGTATAGCTTAAGGGTTAGTAACGACCCGTTTGAAAATCAGATGGTTTTTGTGAAAGGGGGAACATTTAGAATGGGTGATACTTTTGGGGATGGGAACAAGGAGGAAAAACCTGTGCATCAAGTTACCCTTAGCGATTACTATATTGGTAAGTACGAGGTAACCCAAGCCCAATGGGTTGCCATTATGGGTAGCAATCCTAGCCATTTTGCTGGATGCGACAATTGTCCTGTGGAACGGGTAAGCTGGTTGGATGTTCAGGAATTCCTCTCAAAAGTTAACGAACTTACTGGGAAAAGTTACCGCTTGCCAACTGAAGCTGAGTGGGAGTATGCTGCCCGAGGAGGGCAGGAGAGTAGAGGGTTCCGTTATGCAGGTAAGAATAATATCAATTTTGTGGCTTGGTATACCGGCAACAGCGGCAACAAAACCAATCCTGTTGGTCAAATGGAACCCAACGAGCTTGGTATTTACGATATGAGCGGAAATGTTTGGGAATGGGCATTCGATTGGTTTGATTACTATACCGATACTCCAACACCAGTACTTAACCCAATGGGCCCAGATAAAGGCGATTTTAGGATAGTAAGAGGAGGAAGCTGGTATGGTTATATTGGTGGTAGCAGGGTTGCCTGCCGTGGAAGTGACGATCCCAGCAACAAACGAAGCTACATTAGCTTTAGAGTTGTACTCCCAGCCCATGGTGCTAAATGATGTTTTATATCATTGTTCTAAAACACCTACCTTGGGTAACCCCTTAGTATATGCAACTTTCTGAAAATGAATAGGGATGATAGGTAGGTAACTTGTTAAATTTTTAACACTTCCACTTTAGGTTTAGGATGATTTTTCGTATTTTTGGGTATTCTTTTAAGTAAATGTAACTATCTGTAAATCAAATATTAAAATTACCCCGATGATTATTCTTGTTCTGAATTGTGGCAGCTCGTCGATTAAATACCAAGTAATCGATATGTGCGAAAAGGAGCAGCTCCTGGCTAAAGGCATTGTTGAGCGTATTGGTCTCACCGATGGAATTTTAACTCATAAACCCGAGGGCAAAGAGCGCTACGAGGTTATCAAGGACATTCCCGACCACACGGTAGGAATTAATCTAATTCTTAAAGCACTCGTAGATAAAAGCTATGGTGTAATCAAAAGCCTCGATGATATTAAAGCTGTTGGTCATCGCGTTGCGCATGGCGGTGAGTTTTTCACCGAGAGCAGTTTGGTTGACGAGAGGGTTAAAATGGAGATTGAAAAATGTATTGAGCTGGCTCCACTGCACAATCCAGCAAACCTAAAGGGCATTATCTCAATGGAGAATCTTTTGCCCGGAGTGCCTCAAGTAGCCGTTTTCGATACTTCTTTCCACCAAGCTATGCCTAAGCATGCATATCTGTATGCAATACCATACGAGTACTACGAGAATTTAAAAATCCGTAAGTATGGTTTCCACGGAACAAGTCACAAGTACGTAGCCAAAAAAGCATGCAAGCTGCAAGGAATGGATTTTGAAACGAGCAAAATTATTACTTGCCACTTGGGTAACGGAGCCTCTATAGCTGCTATTAAGAACGGCAAATCGGTTGATACATCAATGGGCTTTACTCCGGTTGACGGACTCATTATGGGTACTCGCTGTGGTAGTATCGATCCCGGAGTTCTGCTTTACATTGCCGAACGCGAAAACCTTAACTTCAAAGGGATAAACGACTTAATAAACAAGAAGAGTGGAGTGGCTGGTATTTCTGGTATTTCATCGGATATGCGAGACCTGGAGAATGCCGCTGCCGAAGGAAACGAGAGGGCAATCCTAGCTTTGGATATGTACTACTATCGAGTTAAGCAATTCATTGGCTCGTATGCCGCCTCAATGGACGGAGTTGATTTAATAATTTTTACAGGTGGAATTGGAGAGAACGATAGTGTGCTTCGTGAAAAGGTATCCTCATCGCTCGACTTTATGGGTGTAGATTTTGATCCAGCAGCCAACCGTGGTGTTAGGGGCAAAGATAAACTTCTTACTAAACCCGAATCTAAAGTTAAGGTAATGGCGATTACAACCAACGAGGAGCTAGTAATTGCATCGGACACAGCTCAAATTGTTGCCCGTTTACAAAAATAGTTACACACAAAATAGTATAAACTCAAAAATCATAAAACAATGGCTATAACAAAACTCGATCAACTTTTTGAAGTTCTTAGAAGCAAGCCCAAAAAACGTTTAGTTGCTGCATTCGCCAACGACGATCATACCATCGAGGCGGTTAGCATGGCCGTAGATATGGGAATTGTTGAGGCAACTCTTGTAGGTGACGAGCCAACCATAAAAGAGGTTTGCGCTAAGCATAAGATTGACCCTGCTAAATTTAAAATTGTTCAAGAAAATGACGAGATGAAAGCCGCTTCAAAAGCAGTTGAAATTATAAACAGCGGCGAAGGCGATGTTCTCATGAAGGGTCTTGTGAGCACCGACAAGTATATGCGTGCTATTCTGAATAAGGAAAAGGGACTTCTTCCTCCCAAAGCTGTGCTTAGCCACGTAACCGTAGTTCAGGTACCTACCTATCATAAGCTACTTATTGTGGGTGATGTTGCAATTATACCTGCTCCCGATTTGAACCAAAAGGTTGCCATTACCAACTACTTAATTAAAACCGCTCACTCATTAGGAATAGAGAAACCTAAAGTGGCTCTTCTGGCTGCAACTGAACAAGTTTCAGCGGCAATGCCAGCTTGTATTGATGCAACCATTATCTCCAAAATGGGTGACCGTGGGCAGATCAAAGGCGCACTTATCGATGGCCCCTTAGCATTAGATGTGGCAATCGATGCAGAATCAGCCAAAATTAAGAAGCTAACTGGCGAGGTGGCTGGCGATGCCGACTGTATTCTTTTCCCCAACATCGAGAGTGGCAACGTTTTCTTTAAGGCTTGCACCAAGTTGGCTAAGGGCGAGCTGGGCGCAATGGTTATGGGCGCAAAAGTCCCCTGTGTTCTAACTTCAAGAGGCGACAGTGTTCAGTCAAAAATGTATTCAATTGCACTGGCTGCTAACGCTGCCAAATAAGCATAAAAGCAGATTATAATGGACGAATTCCTAATACTTGCCATCAACCCGGGGTCAACATCAACTAAGGTTGCTGTTTACCAGAACGCAAAATCAATCTTCCTAAAAACCATTAGGCACAACTCAGAGGAATTGGTTGGTTTTAAGCGCATAACCGATCAGTTTGAGTTTCGTAAGGATATCATCATCAAAGAATTGCAGGGAGCAGAAATTGATATCAACAAGATCTCGGCTGTTGTAGGACGTGGTGGACTAATTAAGCCAATTGAATCGGGAGTTTATTTTGTAAACGACCGGATGAAGGAGGATTTAATGAATAGCATCAGGGGCGAGCATGCCAGCAACTTGGGCGCTCTTATTGCCGATGATATTGCTCGTAATCTTCCTAGCGCAAAGGCCTACATTGCCGACCCTGTAGTGGTTGATGAGCTGCAAGATGTTGCTCGGATTTCTGGTCATCCAAAGTTTGAGCGAGTTTCGATTTTTCATGCTCTTAATCAAAAGGCCATTGCACGTCAATATGCAAAAAGCCTCGACAAGAAGTATGAGGAGCTGAATATAATTGTTGCTCATCTTGGCGGTGGTATCTCTGTTGGCGCGCATTACAATGGGCGTGTTATTGATGTTAACAATGCGCTCGATGGTGAGGGGCCATTCTCACCCGAGAGGGCAGGCACTGTTCCTGCTGGCCAGCTGGCCAAACTATGCTTTAGCGGAGAGGTAACCTACGATGAGGTTAAGAAAATGCTTACTGGTCAGGGAGGTATGGTGGCTCATGCTGGTACTAACGATGCCTACGAAATTGAGATGAAAGCTAAGGCTGGCGATAAAAAAGCACAACTACTGCAGGATGCCATGTCGTATAATGTGGCAAAGCATATTGGCCAAATGGCAACAGTGCTTAAGGGCAAGGTCGATGGTATTATTCTTACCGGTGGTATTGCTCATAATCCTTATTTAGTGGAATATGTAAAAGAAATGGTTGGTTTTATTGCTCCCGTTTCAGTTTATCCTGGCGAAGACGAAATGCAGGCATTGGCTCTTAATGGCCTTATGGTACTTAGGGGCGATGTGTTGCCACACGAATATAAATAGTACTTATTAATTTACCAGAAAATGCCCGAGATCTCGGGCATTTTTTGCATATTATACCTTACCTTTAGCTCTTTATACTGAACACATTCCTGTTACTATGGCAATTTTTGGAACACTTATTCTTTTACCTACAACACTTGGGGGTGAGCGTTTTGTTGATGTAATACCCGAATTTGTTATAGAGCAAACCAGATGCCTTACTCATTTTGTGGTTGAAGATGTACGTACTGCTCGTCGTTACCTATCATCACTTAAAATGCCTGTACCCATAGATGAGTTGCATTTCGAAGAGCTTAACGAGCATACTTCCTTTCAGGAGCTCCCCAAACTAATTTCTCCTTTGCTAAGGGGAGTCTCTGTTGGCCTTATCTCCGAGGCAGGTGTCCCCGCTATGGCCGATCCTGGTGCAAATTTGGTGGCTCTTGCGCATGCTAAAGGCGTAAGGGTTATTCCTTATACTGGACCCAGCTCAATTATTCTTGCCCTTATGGCAAGTGGACTAAATGGTCAGAATTTTGCTTTTGTGGGGTATTTACCAATTAAACCAAACGACCGAGCCCGTAGGATGAAACAGCTTGAGCAGCGATCTAAAGATGAGCAGCAGGCTCAGTTTTTTATTGAGGCTCCCTATCGAAACAATAAGCTATTTGAGGCGTTGATTACTACTCTAAATCCGCAAACCCTTTTACATATTTCGGCCGATTTAACCATGGCAACCGAGATGATTTGTACCCGAACAGTAGGAGAGTGGCGAAAAACTAAAATGCCCGACCTGCATAAGCGGCCGAGCATTTTTGGTATTCAATCGCTGTAATACTACTTCGTTTCAGCGTTGTTTGAACTTGTTTTGGCAAACACCTCCAATTCGAAAATTAGTGGAGTATAAGGCTGAATATTATCGCTACCATAAGGCCCGTAGGCGAACTCGCTTAGGATAATTACTTTTGCCGATGAGTTAGTTTTTAACTTTTTAAGCGCTAAGGAAAACCCTTCGATGTAATCCGTTCCCCCAATGGTAACGTTTATTGGTTCGTATGTTTTATTCGATTGGTAGGTGCCATTTTCCTCAGCTACCGCTTTAATGCTGGTGTCAAAAATCCAATGGTCAAGGAACTTCCCGGTGTAGTCTACCGAAATAACATCATCTTCCTCAATGGTTTGATGAGGATCAGTTGCTTCTTCTTCCTCCTCATCTGCCTCTACCTCATTAAGTGTCTCTTCGAGAATATACACACCATCTTCCGAAAGCGAATTAATTACTTGGTCAGGGTCCAGATCAGGGTAGTTTAGGGCAATGTAATCTGAGATCTGTTCGATCTCATAAGCCTCAGGGTCGCTAACTATTTTATGGAAGTCAATATCAATAATAATAGTGGTGTAAGGATTAAGCGATTTATAAGTCTTGGATCCGTAGGCAAGAGGTGATGGTATTACAAATCGGGCCAGCGAACCCTCCTTTATGTATGCAAACCCTTCGTCCAATCCTTTTAGTAAGGGAGTACGGTCGCTCTTATAGCCGATAAATTTTGGTGCATAATGATTGCTTTTGGAAAAGATGTCATACAGATCAGCAATGCTGTCGTTGGTAGTTTCGTAAACATCATCGTTAAGATCTTGTCCAGTGTAATCGAAAAGCAAAAAATCGCCTTCTTGAGGAGTACTACCATCACCCTGCTCAAGTATGATATAGTATAAACCCGACTCGGTGGGCTCAACGTTGGGATAGTGAAGTTTCATATATGCCTGCAGGCGAAGCAATTCGTCGGAATAGCCCTCGTTTACTTCCTGTTCGCATGAAAAAAACGAAAAAATGGATAAAATGGCTGAAAAAATTAGTACACTCTTTTTAATCATTGTAGTTCTAGTTATTATTTAATGCTATCAAGTTTTATCTCGCAATACAAAGGTGTGTAGGGTTCAATATCTTCTGTTCCAACAACTCCAAATCCAAGGGGCGATGGGATTATCATTTGCATTTCCTCTCCCGGTTTTAACTTCATAAATCCAAGCAAAAGTCCTTCAATTAGCTGGTTATTCAGAACAATTTCCTCATTTTTACCATCAATCTCATCGATGGGGTTTAAATCCAGGGTTGATAAGCTATACCAACCGTAAATGGTATCGTTGGGCAGTGGCGCTTCGTAAATAGAACCCTGTGTAATGTATTTTGTCCACATCCCCGTTGTGTCTGGGGTAAAACCTTGCGAACCGGCCACAAAGTTATTGATATTATTCTGCTCGAGTACAATTTTTTCGTTTTTAACGTAAATTATAAAAACGTCGAAGGCCAAAGGGCTCCAAGGTTCAACTGTACCTGCTTGAATATCGCCATACCCCAGCGTAGATGCAAAGTAAAGAGAATTCCACTGGCCCTCGCGGCATAGCGGAATGCCCAGAGATAAGCCTTGCAACAGGTTATCGTTACCGGCTACTATCTCGATGGGATTAAATTCTCGCGAGGTTTGATCTATCCCTTCATCAATGGCAACTTTTCTTATGTTTGTATCGAATATGTTTCCACTAAGCGTTCTGCCTACATACCAAAATGCAACCGAATCGCCGGGCATAACTTGGTAACCGTATCCGTTACGAAGTATTGAGAAGTAAACCCCATTGTGCTTGTTGTATGGAATACTATTACTGGTAAGGAATTTTTCTATTGCCAACTCGTTGGCCACCCTGTTCTCTTCAATCATTGAATCTTTGCAACCGGACAAGAAAATAATGCTAGCTGCAATTAGAACTATCTTTGTAAAGAAACTCATTGAACTTTAGGTTTAACTTCAATAACTTCAACCTCAAACACAACGGGAGTAAAGGCTGGCACAATACCAGTTGAGCTGCCGCCCTGTCCAAAGGCGATGTAGGAGGGTAATATAAAAAGCGATTTCTCGCCGGGATACATCATCCCAATGGCCTCCTCAAGGCCAGGAATTACTTGCCATTTCTGTCCGTAAACAAACTGAAAGGGTTCGTCGCGTTTACGGGTTGAGTCGAAAAATTTTCCGTTGAAAAATCTCCCTTCGTAATGTACCGTTAAGGTATCTCCTTCCTGTATTTTTTTCCCGTACCCTTTGTTGATGGGGATGTAGTGCAAGCCCGTTTGTGTGCTTTCAAAATCGAGATTCTGCTCCTCAACGTATTGCCTAAGCAAAACCTGTTCGTAATCACCAAAATCCTCTATCCAGTTCAGAAATACCTCTTTTTCCTGTTGATATTTCTGCTCGCTAAGGAAATCAATCATCAAGATATCAACTCGGAGGAAATCATCAGCATTTAGGAAACGGGGAAGATTTGTTTCGATTGTATTGGTGAAAAAATCGTGAGCCGATATGTAAAAGGTAGCGCTATCGCCTTTTGCCAGCATGGCAAAGCACTCGTCTACCGATCCGGGAAATTGTGGCTCGGTAAGTTGAAATGTTCTTAGCCCATGGAAAAATAGCGAGTCGCCGGGTGTGCGGTAGGCAATATCTACAGTAACGTAGTTGGTGGGCTCTGCTTTTATATCATTCTCGCCAAGCTTGATGAGCCGATAATGGATGTTGGTTTTGGTTACAGAGAATCCCGGGAAAACCTGCGATTCGTTATTACAACTCCAAAGCAAAATAATTGTAATTGCAATGGGGAACAATTTTAGGTGTCTCATGGAAGCCACATTATGGGTTTCACTAAATTTTACGGGTAAAGGTAAAAAAAATCGCTTAACTTTCAATTACCAGTAGTAGCTCAACATCAAAAACAAGCACAGCCATTGGTGGAATCCGATCGTGGTCGCCAAGCAATCCATGGCCAAGGTGGGGTGGCAAAATAAACTTACCCTTTTGCCCTTGTTGCATTAGCAAAACGGCCATTTCCAACCCGGCTTCTACGCCTCCTTTTCCCACAAGGAATTCCAACGGCTTTTCTTTTTCAGTATTAATTAATTCTGTTCCATCAAGCATACTAACCTTGTAGTTTATAACTACAATATCGCCAGTCTGTACCTTTGGGCCATTGGGATCGCCCCAAACAAGGTAGTATAGCCCCGATTTATTTTCTTCCATACCCTCGAGCCTATGTCTGCTGATATATGCTTCAATTCGCTCACGATCTTTATCTACCAAAGCACGATTAACCACCTCGAGCCTTTTTTTGGCTTCCGACACTGTTGTTTTGGGCGCGTCGCCCTTCTTGTTTCTGCACGCCGACGTTGTGAGAAGAATTAGAAGGGCAATAAATATTGATCTTATGGTCATGCGTTAAGTTCTTTTTCGTATTGCTTTAGTATTTCAGTGAATTTGGTTTCCGTTTCGCCCATTGTTGCAAACGATTTGCCCCCTGCAGCATTAGTGTGCCCTCCACCGTTGAAATGCTCCTCGCAAATTTTGTTGGCAGGGAAGCTGCCCACCGATCGAAGCGATACCTTTACAAAATCTTTATTCTCGACAAATAGTGCCGAAAAGATTATGTTTTTTATTGATAATGGGTAATTTACCAGCCCTTCGGTATCGCCAATTCTATACTTAAACCGTTTGAGCTCTTCATGAGTAAGTGCGATGTAGGCAGAACGGAACTCGGGGAAAACCTTCATTTTCGACTCCAGGGAATAGCCAAGCAACCGCATACGGCTTTCAGAGAAGTTGTTATACACCTGTTGCTGAGCCGTTTCAACCTTTACCCCTTTTGATATTAGCTTGGCAACAATTTCGAAGGTTCTGGGATAGGAGCATGCGTAGCTAAACGACCCGGTATCGGTCATTATCCCAGCATAAATGCTACTGGCAGCATCAAAGTTTATATGTTCCTCGGCATTAAGCAAAACTGCAAATTCGTATATAAGCTCGGCAGTGGAGCTGGCCTGAGTTTCGGAAAGTGCCCATTGGAATGCTTCCTCGGGGAAAGGGTGATGGTCAATAAGGATTTTAACAGCATCGGATTGATCAAAGCAATTTTTCATACCCTCGAGCCGCGATGATGCATTATAGTCTAACGAGAATATCACCTCGGCAGTTTTTATCAGTTCAATAGCTGCCTCTTTGCTCTTCGAGTATCGTACCACCTTCTTTGACTCGGGTAACCAGGTGAGAAAATCTGGGATATCGTTGGGTATTATCATTGTTGCAGCTATGCCCATTGATTTGAGCATATGGAATAGCCCCAGTATCGATCCTATGGCATCGCCATCGGGGTTGTGGTGCGAGGTTATTACGATGCGTTCCTTAGCTTTTACTAAATCTCTGATTATATTTATGTTGTCTTTTGTAATCTTTTGCATTTTCTCCAACGATTTAAAAAATCCAAAGTTAATATAAAATAGAATACCTACTACGATAAAAAAATTCCTAATTTAGGGCTGTAAACATTACACAATATGAATAGTAATCGCACTTTTGCCCTTATAAAGCCTGGGGCTGTTAGACATAATCATTACGGTGAAATAATTTACCGGATTACAAAGGCTGGTTTTGCCCTTAAGGCCATGAAGATGATTCGCCTCAGCCGAAACGATGCCAAGCGATTCTACGCTATGCATGAGGGCAAAGAGTTTTTCGATAGGCTAACCAAATTTATTAGCTCAGGCCCAGTGGTAGCCTTAGTTTTGGAGAAGGAGAGTGCCATTGAGGAGTTTCGAAAGCTTATTGGATCTACTGATCCCGCTCAAGCAGGGGAGGGCACAATCCGAAAGCTATTTGGGCAGAATGTTACTATGAATGCTGTACATGGTTCCGACAGCCCCGAGAATGCGGTGAAAGAGTGGTCGTTCTTCTTTGCTCAGAAGGAAATTCTTGATTAGGTAAAAAACTATTTTAGAACAACATCCTTAATCACTTCGGATCCTAGATGGAGGTTAATAGCCTTAACAATTTTTGAGCGATGCATCATGAGCTCGTTCCGGAGAACCGACGATTTTAGGTGGACAAATAGCTTATTGCCCTTAACATACACGCTTTGGGTTAGCGCTTGAATGTTTTTCCCCATCACTATGGGCCAAGCGTTAACTGCTTCCGAGGCTTGCAACTTATCGCGGTGCTTGTACTCCTTTAGAAACTCCTTAATGGCATCGCCAAGTGATATTACATTGTTCATAGTTGCATCTAATTTGAACCAACCAGTTTTACCTCACCCTCTTTCACATCAAAAAGATGGTATCCGCTATCGATTTGCCCAAGAATGCTGTCGAGTCGAGCCTTGTTGGTATCGGTAATAAATATTTGGCCAAAAGTATGATCGGAAACTAGCCTGATAAATTGTTCAACGCGGGTTACATCAAGCTTATCGAAAATATCGTCGAGCAGAAGAATGGGCTTAATCCCCGATACCCTTTCGATAAAATTGAACTGAGCAAGTTTTAAAGCTATTAGGTAAGTTTTTTGCTGACCCTGAGAACCCTCCTTTTTAATGGGATGATTGTTTAGGGTTAGCGCCAGATCGTCCTTATGTATACCTTTTGTAGTGTACTGTACTATCTTATCCTTCTCTAACGATTGGGTAAGTAGTTCTTTTAAACTTTTTTCAGCCAGATGAGATTGATAATCGAGCCTAACCTCCTCAACTCCATTGGAAACCTTTTGGTAGTACTGTTGGAAAATTGGAGTGAGCTCATGGGTAAAGTTCAACCTTTGGTCGTAAATCTCCTTGGCTAGCCCGTTTAGCTGATCGTCAATAACCTCGAGTAGCTCGGAAATGGAGTTGTAATTGTACGATTTTTCTTTTAGCAATTTATTCCTGTTGGCCAGCAACTTGTTGTACTTTAAAACATTGTCGAGGTAAGGATGATTGTACTGAGATATTACCCCATTCATATATTTACGGCGCTCCTCGCTACCATCGAGGATTAGGCTCACATCGGCAGGCGAGATTATTACAATGGGTAGATATCCTATGTGATCGGCCAGCCGATCGTACTCCTTGCCATTACGTTTAAAAGTTTTACCCGAATCCTTTTTAACTGCGCAGTAAATATTTTCCTCTTTATTCTGCCTGCTGTAAACTCCTTGGATGACAAAGAAATCTTGATTGTGACGAACGTTTTGGTAATCAACAGAATTGAAGTTGCTTTTGCACATCGACAGGTAAACAATGGCATCGAGCAGGTTGGTTTTACCCACGCCGTTGTTGCCAACAAAGCAATTTACCTTAGGATGAAGATCAATTTCAGCCTGTTCGTAAGTCTTGAAATTCAGAATGTTGAGTCCCTTAAGGTGCATTGGTTTTTGCTGTTAGCGTTGGCATTGCAAAGGTAAACAGAAAAACGCATAAGAAAAATTGTGGCAAATATTTCAACATAAGCGAAAAACCATTACTTTTGCGCTTGCCACAAAAAATGCAGAAAGCTGCATCGGTAATTTTTAGACTAACAGAAAACCTAAATATTTTTAATTATTATTTTAGCTATGGCAAAAGATAAACACAAGGAAACGCAGGATACAAGTGCTGAGGCATTGGAGAATGCATTGACTAGAACCGAACAGTACATTGAGAATAACCAGAAGAGCTTAACCATTATCGTTTTAGCTGTTATAGTAATTGTTGGTACTTTCCTGGGTTACACCAGGCTTTACATTGCCCCCATGGAAAAAGAGGCCCAATCGCAGATTTTTGCAGCCGAGCAGTATTTCGAACGCGATTCCTTTAATCTTGCCCTCAACGGAGATGGAAACTACCTTGGCTTTTTAGATATTATTGATAGCTACGGACCTACAAAAGTTGCCAATTTATCGCATTACTACGCAGGTATTTCCTATCGTGCCTTAGGCGATTTTGAGAAAGCTGTCGATCATCTTAAGCGTTTTAGCACTAAGGATAAGATAGTTAAATCGGTTGCTTTGGGTGCACTAGGCGATTGCTATGTTGAGCTCGGAGAGCTAAACGATGGAGCGCAACACTACATTAAAGCCGCTAATACCGACGAGAATGATTTTACTACTCCCATTTATTTATTAAAAGCGGGTGTAGTTTACGAAGAGTTAGAAAACTATAGCAAAGCTTTGGAGCAATACCAAGCCATAAAGGACAAATTCCCCAGATCTGCAGAAGCTCGTGAAATTGAAAAATATATCACCCGCGTAAATCTGAAGAAGTAATTTTATTTTTTTCTCTTGAAAACCAACCTCATCAGGTTGGTTTTCTTTATTTTTACACCAAACCAAAACCGATTGAAATGGCAACTTACCTAAAAAACCTTTCCAAGTACGATTCAACCAAAGTTCCATCGGCAAAAAAGATGCAATTTGGCATTGTGGTCTCCGATTGGAATTCAGAAGTTACTCATGAATTGCTTAAGGGTGCTTACGAAACACTCATTGCCCATGGGGCAAAGGAAGATAACCTGTTGGTAAAGCATGTGCCCGGAAGTTTCGAACTTATACTGGGTGCTCAGTTTATGGCCGAGTACGCCGACCTTGATGGCGTTATTTGTTTAGGATGCGTAATCCAAGGCGAAACGCCTCACTTTAACTATGTTTGCCAAGGAGTAACCCATGGTATAGCCGAGCTAAATATGAATTACAACATCCCATTTGTATTCGGGTTGCTTACCACAAATAGCCTAGAGCAGGCCCAAGATAGGGCTGGCGGAAAGCATGGAAACAAAGGCGTTGAGGCTGCTGTTACAGCAATTAAGATGGCAGCACTACAAAAAGAAATGGAAGAGTTGGAAGAATAATAGCCATAGGCTAGTTTTACAAGGAGGGGGATTAAACATCCCCTTCTTTAGCAAAAAGGTTTTCCATCCAATCGAGTAATCGTTTCAGTAACCTAAAGTATAAAGCACAATACAGTACAATTGATGATATCCAAATTACGATAATATTAACCCAAAACGTACTGAAGTACCTTCCAAATACTTGCTTAACGGGAGCGTAAAAATGGGCACTCACAAATTTGTTTTCGGGTAGCAAATAAATTGGATCAATTTTCTGAATCAATCTGCCCTTGTACTCAATAATACGCTCTACCTCCGATGAGTTTCTCACAAAATCGCTAAGGCTCTCGTTGTAATGATTGCGCTTAAGGGCAAGGAATTCTTCCCTTTGTTCTGGAGTTTGTTGTAGAGAGTTTATTAAACTATCCTTTTTCAAGCTGGCCTTGTTGTATAGCTTCACGTAATATAACCTGAGTTGCTCCAGGTAGGTTTTCATCTCCTTCAGCAGGTTATCATTGAGCTTGTCTATTGTCAAGTTATCGATTTGCCAAAATGGATATTGCGAGCTGGTTTGGTTGGTTGCCTCGTAAATAAACTCATTTTTAATTAGTTCAAGTGCGTTTTCAACATCCGTTTCCCTAACGGAATTGTTCATATTGCGCTCACATACGGCCACTTTGTTCTGTAGGGTTCGCAACCAGTAATTTCTTTTGTAATCGGAAATACTCATTGCTTCGTCTAGGTAGTAAAAAGGCTTTTGGTACTTGTTGTTAACGTACTGATTTACAGATAATGCCTCGTATGCCCATCGGGCAACAATTACCTCACCGTAAACCGGTATGCTACTTGGCGATGAGATAGCGGGGTTAAGTTTCTCGAACTTAACTATTATACCACTTAGGATAATCTGAGGAATTACAAGGAATGGAATAAGTATATAAATTGTAACCACTGTTTTGAAACTATCAGAAATTAGTAATCCCAACATATTGGCCGAGAACCAAGTGCTGAATAGTACAATCCAATACTCAAAGTACATCCCCTTGATTTCAAGAATTGAGTTGCCAATAAGTACAAAAATGAGCGATTGGAATGCCGATAATGCCAGGAGTATTAAAACCTTTGACATCAGGTAGCTGCTCCAGCTCAGGTTTAGAAACGACTCTCGCTTCTGAATTTTCCTGTCCTTAATTATCTCCTCGGCACTCACGGTAAGCCCAACAAAAAATGCAACAATCACCGACATAAACAGGTACACAGGAAGGTTGCTATTCTCCATCAGTGTGTAACCGTACTGATTTGCGGGATCAACGTTGTAGTATTTAATAATGGATGCTAGAAGGAAAGCCAGGAGGGGAGCCTCAAACAGGTTGATAATCATATACTGCTTATTGGCAATCTTGCTCAGCACATCGCGCTCAATAAATACTTTGAGCTGCTTTAGCCATCCAGGGATTTTAAATAGTATTTTGGGTAGCCCCGATGGTGCTTCAACCTCTTGTACTTCAGCGTTATTGGTTTCGTTAAAAAAATCGTACCATTCGGTTGGGCTTGTTTTTCGCGACCGAGTAGGATTACCATATTCGTCGAGCACATTGGCCTCGACAATGTTGAAAATTTGTTCGGGGTTAACATTACCACAAAGTGTACACTCGCTCTCGTTCCAGTTGGCATGCT
>DDWD01000107.1 GCA_002345825.1 Bacteroidales bacterium UBA2295 | reverse complement strand
GGTCCAGCTGTCAATGCCCTTGCTAAACTTGTTGCTGTCGTACTTTTTTTACAATAGCTGAAAATATGTTGCGGGGCAGCAGGCTCGTAATTTGAGAGAAAAGTGATAACTTTACCATGGGAGTTGGTTTTTGTGGTTATTGTAAAATTACCCTTTACAGGGTAATCTCCAACTCCTCTTTTTCTATTCAAATTTATTTTGGACGGATGTGAGAAGAATATGAAAAAAGGTGTAGAGAACATTGCACTAACCATTCTAAATAACGGAAGTGGAGTGAAGTGGGACTACCCACCTGCATTATATTCAAGTGAACAACAACGGAATAGAACCGCTACTATAAGAGGATATAAATGGTTGTGGAGAGCATACTATGGCGTTGATATAAAAGCAGAAATAAATGCCTTTTGGACAGTAAAAGTAGCTCAATGGGAACAAATAAAAAGTGGTGATACTCACAATATAAATAGTAATTGCTACCAGATGCGAGTATGGCAAAAGTACAATAATTCTAATGCAATAACCGTGGCTTTTGATGATTAAAACTTAGTCAAAATTTAAAGGCTAATTATGATAAGTCGTAGTTAGCCTTTCTTTGTATTTCAATACATTTACATTAGTTATTTTAACTGCTTTTATGAGAAATTATATTTGCACAATATTTTCTTTCCTACTCCCCCTTATTGCCTTCTCACAAAACAATGCAACGGTAAGCGGGTTTGTTTATGATAAACAAAGTGGCGAAAGTTTGATAGGAGTGAATATATTCACTGATGACCTAAAGGGCACGGTTTCAAATTCATACGGCTACTATTCTCTTACCCTTAAAAAATCACATTACCGTTTAAATTATACCTACTTAAGTTTCTCCAGTATTATTGCGAATGTAGATTTGAAAAGAGACACTGTCATAAATATATATTTAGAATCAAGCGATAAAGAGCTAGAAGAAGTAGTGATTACTGCAAAATCCTCAAAAATTCGAACGAATGAATTCTCTGTAACCAGCTTAACTCCGCAGTCAATTAGTAACTTACCAATGGTTTTTGGTGAGAACGACCCAATTAAAGCAATTCAGCTACAGAGCGGCGTAAAGTCAGTGGGCGAGGGAACTTCAGGATTTTACGTTCAGGGGGGTAATATTGACCAGAATTTAATTCTGATTGATGAAGCACCCATTTATAACCCCTCACATCTTTTCGGCTTGGTTTCAGTTTTTAACCCTGATGCGGTTAAGTCTATCAAGTTTTTAGCAGGGAATATGTCGGCTAAGTACGGTGGGCGATTATCATCTGTAACGGAGGTGAGCATGAATGAAGGGAATATGAATAATCATCAAGTTTCTGGCGGACTAAACATTCTATCATCAAGGCTAACCATGCAGGGGCCTATAATTAAGCAAAAAGCATCATATTTCATTAGCATCCGACGAAGTTTTTTTGATTTGTTGGTTGAGCCATCATCTACTATAGCTGTAGTTCCACAGTTTTACGATATAAACCTAAAAACCAATTTTAAAATAGGTCTAAAAAGCAGAGTTTTCTANNTCTTTTTATAATGGCGGCGATAAAATATTAACTGAAAGGGATTTTACTAATATTTGGGGTAATAAAACGATGACCTTTAGGTATAATCACATATTTTCTCCTCGTGTTTTTTCAAATATATCCTTAGTTTTTAGCGATTATCAGAATAAGCTAAATTTTAAAGAGCAACTGAATCAACTATCATGGAAAACTGGCATTAAAGATTACACTTTCAAAACCGATTTTTCAGTTTTTGTAAATTCAGCTAATAAAATTGAGTTTGGATCAAACTCTGTTCTACACTACTTTACACCCGGAGAATCGAACACAGAGTATCTCCAGAATATTAACAGGAGCCAAGCAATTGAAAGCACAGTCTATGTGTTAAATGACATTAACCTATGGCGAATTCTTGGCATTAATTATGGGCTACGGCTCACAGCTTTTCAAAATATTGGAAGCGCAACCTGGTATGAATTTGACGATAATTATATGCCAATCAAAGAGAATATAAATGAGGCAGGAATTTATAATACATACATCAATATTGAACCGAGAATAACAGTTAAGTACTTTGCAACCCCCAAGTTAACATTTAAAACATCATACGCTAGAACATCACAATATGTACAGCTTTTGCAAAATAATTCCTATGGTTATACTTCACTTGAAACGTGGATACCTGCCTCTCCGAATATTGCTCCGCAGCTTGCAGATATAATCTCGCTTGGTTTAGATGTAGTAACAAGTCAAGGATTTAGTTTTTCTGCTACATCCTACTACAAAAAATTAACCAACCAAATTGATTACATTGACCACGCACGATTAATTGGCATACGAAATATTGATACACAAATAAGAATTGGTGAAGGAGAAGCATACGGTATAGCGCTAATAGCGAGCAAAACATCAGGGAAAATCACTGGAAGCATTGGCTATAATTACTCTCGAATAGTAAAAGAAATTAAGGGTATAAACAACAGCAAAAAATTTCCAGCTTCATACGATATGCCCCATGATGCAAGAATCACCCTAAGCTACAACTTTTCCAAACGTTTCTCGATAAGTGGTTTCTGGATTTACTCTACAGGAAGAGCGTACACTCTACCCTCAGGGTATTTTGTACATGATGGATTTTACGTGCCGTTGTATTCTGACCGTAATGCAGAGCGATTGCCTGATTATCACCGTTTGGATGTAGCTTTTAATATTGAACCTAAGGATAACAAACGATTCAAGAGCTACTGGAAATTCGGAATTTACAATATATATGCACGTCAAAATCCATTGGGGTATAATTTTGAATATAATGCCGATATGCAACAGCTGAGAATATATCAATACAACTTTCTTACAATAATGCCAAATATTTCTTACAGCTTTAAATTCTGAGAATAATGAGAAAAACTATTCTTATACCAATCATCTTGCTATTCAATGCCTGCGGTCTGCATGAAATAGATATTAACGACATCAATCTTTCCGAAAATAGCCATCAATTTGGGATTGCTGTTGACTGCTACATAACCACTGAATTCCAGAAGCACTATATCAAGCTGACAAAACCAGCGAACTACATTGCAAACACTCCACTTACGGAGGTTTCAAACGCTATCGTTTATATTTCAGGTGATGAAAATTTTTACTACTTTTCAGAAACTTCATCCCCTGGAATCTACTTATCTAATGATGCATTTGCTCCTCAAGTTGGCAGAGAGTATAGTTTGTATATTTATGCTGATGAAAAGGAGTATTCTGCATCATATTCTGTAGTTCCTGTAACCGAAATTGATTTCTCAAAAATACAACTTCCGCAAATAAGTTATAATGTAATTAGTTCAACCATAAAATACTTTTTTGGCAAACGGCATGATTTTGGATACTCAGAGAATAATAGGTGGCTATGGCTAAATGGTTCTTTGGGAAATTACACGCACCCATTCTCCTATGAATTGTATTTCAACTTTTCTCATACAGGAGGTGAACCGCAAGGCTTATTCCCCGATAATACATACATGTATGGTTTTCAGGGAACTATTTCAGACACTATAACAGTCCGTAAATATTCAGTATCCGATAACTATCATAGTTTTTTATTGGCATTATTTTCAGAAACCGAATGGAAAGCAGGTATCTTTTCAACAATTTCTGGGAATTTACCTACAAATTTAAGTCAAGGAGGCACAGGATATTTTTATATAATGGATATTGATATTAAAAAAATTGCTATTAATGATCTTTTAGATTAGTTATTTCAACTTGTATTCAATCTTATTGTGTGTACACATTACTATTGAGTGTTAATTTACTTATGCTACACACCCCACTGTTTAGCCCGTGGTTCCACATTGGTAAAAGTATCCAAGCAGGTTGTTCCTGCAACTCAAGTCCAAGCCCCTCAGGATGTTAGCTGTTTTATCACTCTTTTGGGGTATTTTTTATAAAAAACCTTTGCCCTACATTTGTCTATGGAGGTGTAGGGAGTGTTTTTGCATGGTTTGGAATCCCAGGTTTACAGATTAAAAAAACTATGTACCCTATTGAAAATTGCCTAAAACCTTTATACTCCAAATCATCTCACACCTCCTTTTTTTTTACCCATGGGTATGCCCACTGGCTCACCTTTGCAGCTGGTGGCTTTTTGATTATAATGTTGGGAGTACAGCGTTAAGTAATGCCTAGCTGCTTATGCTGTTGTTTTTGTGTATATTTGGTGTTGGGATAAGGTAGTTAGCAAAAATGGTTAAAGAAAACCCAGAATTCAGGACATTAATTTTTAAACAATATGAAAAAATATCAGACCAACATATCAATACTAATCCTAGTTTTGATATTTAGCATGATGGGATGCTGCAAGGACGACCCCACACCCCGCAAGGGAAAATCTACAGCCGTGTTTAACCCCGACAAGGAATACGACACCGTTACTGACATTGATGGCAACAAGTATAAAACAATTACCATTGGCTACCAAACGTGGATGGCAGAGAACCTGAGGGTAACCCGTTATAGCAATGGCGATCCCATTACATTCCTCCCACTCTCAGCTGGCAAAGGGGTTTTCCACCTCCAGACCGAAGGCGTTTACTGCACCTACAATGACACCTTCGACCCCGACAGCATTGCCACCTACGGGCTGCTGTACAACGGTCACGCCGTGGCGGACCAGCGCAACCTCTGCCCCGATGGCTGGCACGTACCCAGCGATGAGGAGTGGACCACTCTGGTTACTTACCTTGACAACGGCGAAAACGCCTTTGATCCCAACGGAACAGGGACCAACGGCGTGGTGGGTGGTAGGCTCAAGGAGGTTGGCACCCTGCACTGGAACGCTCCCAACCCTGCCGACAACAGCAGCGGGTTCACCGCACTCCCTACAGGGATGAGATATGGAGATGTTTTTTACCAAAAAGGTAATATGGTATCTTTTTGGACTTCAACGGAGTACTACGTAGATACGACCCCTGACATTAAAGGAGAGATCCTTTGGATGCGTGGAATCTCCAACCTGTTCACAACCATTGGCCGTCAGGTTTACCCTAAGGATGCGGGGAAATCCATCCGCTGCATCCGCAATAACTAATCCTTAAACCCAAATTATGATTGCTATGAAAAAAAAATTGAACAGCGCAGCCCTGCTGCTGTGCTTGGCACTCGGTGCTACTGCTCAGGATCTGACCATCACAATCCCCAAGACCGATTCAACCGCTAACAAATGCTACCCCGTGAAGGCCAACACGGCCTTTAGCCTCAGGACGCAGATTACCTGCAACGCCAACGGCCCGTTCAGCGTGAGCATTGATAGGGATATGTCGTTCGGGACACAGGGAAGCTGGGTAGATATTGCTTATGACAATAACCCCATAACCATTGATTCCTCGCAAACGGCCATCTTCGACCTGTACATTCAACCCCCGACGGGTACACCTGACTATCTATACGATATGCCAGTAAACATAAAGGCTTACAAGAATGGTAGCTCCGTTTCAGGTTTCGCTCCTGCTCAATTTGTTGTTATCGTAGACAACACCCCGCCCACAGGTATTACCCTAGCCAAGTACGGTGACTCTGGCAGCAACTCGGTTGCCTTCGAGTTCGATGCCACCGATGCGATGTCGAAGCAATATTCTGCTGAAAACCCCAACGTAGGGCGTAAGGGCATTAAGCAGTTCACCATTGCGCTGAAAGACCAAGAAGGCATAACCAGAGCAACCGAAACGTGTAATGGCACCGAGAGCAGCTGGGTTAAAAACGTGAGTAGCGGCAACCTCCTTCCGGGTACTGATTATACCGCCTACGTAACCGTCACTGACTTGGCAGGAAACTCTGCCACCAGCGGGGGGCTGAGCGTCACCACTGCTCCCGCCACCCCCACTGGCCTCAACGCTACAGGGGTAACGTACTTCAACGCCGTGCTTTCCTGGAACGCCATGCAGGGTGCTACTAGCTACGAGGTATATGATGTTACCTCAGGGAATATTCACATAGGAACAGCCACCTCTCCCTCATTCGCTGCTACCGATTTGCAGCCGGGCAATACCTACCTGTTCGCTGTGAAATCGGTATCCAGCGCGGGTACATCGGGACTGTGCAGCGCAATATCAGTGACGACCCCAATGCCATACATTGATGGGCCTACCACTGTTTGCTCACAGGAAACATATAGCATATTGAACCTTCTGCCAGGTGCTACTGTTCAGTGGATTGTTAGCGGCAGCCTCTCCCTCGTGTCGGGCCAAGGGGGTGGTAGCGCGGTGATTGCGAAGAGCAGCAACGGGATGGGGCAAGTAAATGCCATGGTAACCTACCAGGGGAAAAGCATTCCCCTATCACCACTTGCAGTAAGTGTTGGAACTCCCCTTCGCCCATACATCAGCAATGGCAGTGCTACCAAAACGACTTCATCAGTAACTTACAACCTAACCTATGGCAGCCCCACCACCAGCCTACAGCTGTTCTTCATTAAACAGCCTGATAGTGCTGATGCCAGCTGGATTGCAGAGAAGAACTCTGGCTCCTCCTGCTTTAACATTGTTGATAACGGCAACTTTGTTTACGTAAACCCAACCAGCGTGGGTACAGGCAGTTTCACCGTGCAAGGAGAGAACGAATGTGGTATGAGTTCTTACACTACAGTCTACCTTACCATCAGAAGTAGCGGCGGGGGGATAATTGACCCACCAAGCCTACCAATAGAGTTCTCCATTTCCCCTAATCCCGCCTCCGATCAGGTAACGGTAACTTTGGCAGGGAAAGAAAAACTGCTTGGTACGACTAGTGGCCTATCATCAGAAACCTCCTACGAAGTGCAGCTCTGGTCTAGCATGGGTGTTGTTAAATCTGTTAAAACCAAAGGACAATCTGTTCAGCTTTCGCTTGGATCACTTCCATCCGGTACGTATTACATTCGAGTAGTAGGCAAGGACAGGGTGGGCAGCCAGTTGTTTTTTAAACGTTAACGGGACGTCCACATAGTTGTGCTAGTGAAAAAACGGAACGGGGTTAGTTTGCCCCGTTTCCGTCGCTTTCTTCAAGTAAGACAATTGGTCGTTGATCCCCTAAACCTTTCTCCTTAAGAATTATCAAAACCACATTTGCTAACATGGGGTGTAGCTAATGGGGGGATATAAAAGTACACGTTACGGGTACACTCGCACCGTTTCGTTTTCGTCACGGAACGAAAACGCAGGCTACGCACTCCCCCACTAGCCACAACCCCCAACCGTTACAAACAATAGAAAATGACAGATGGATAACTTTGAACAGAATAGACAAAGTTGGAACGAATTGACAACTTTACATGCAGAATCTAGCTTTTATAATATTGACAGCTTTAAGAAAGGAGAAACTTCACTAAACCATATTGAAATTGAAGAATTAGGAGACTTAAAAGGTAAGAAGCTTCTTCATCTTCAGTGTCATTTTGGAATGGATACTTTATCTCTTGCTAGACAAGGAGCAGAAGTTGTAGGAGTTGATATTTCTGACACTTCAATCGAAAAAGCAACTGAATTGTCTAACGAATTGAAAATTCCTGCTAGGTTTATTCGTTCGAATGTATATGATGTTGAAAGCATTTTAGACGAGAAATTTGATTTTGTTTTTACATCTTATGGAGCGATTAACTGGTTGGATGACCTTGACAAGTGGGCAAAAATTATAAATCGTTATTTGAAACCGAATGGAATTTTTTATATGGTGGAATTTCACCCATTTATTTATACGCTAAATGACAATTCAGAAATAGTTAATAGTTATTTTAAGTCTAAATCACTTGAGACCGTTGTTGAAAGTTCTTATACCGACAATTCAGAAGTTTCTAAAAAGAATTTGAAACACGTTGAATGGCATCATAGTTTGAGTGAAGTTCTAAATAGCTTAATCGGAAATGGATTGAGAATAGAGTTTCTCAACGAATTCCCATATCAGGTTTATAACTGCTTTCCTAATCTAATTGAAAATGAAAGAGGAAAGTGGGTATCTGAAAGATATGGTGATAAGATTCCTTATATGTATTCTATCAAAGCAACGAAGTTTTAAAACTACAGTTTACAATAAGGGATTTATCCAATTCGAACTAAATAGGTTAGGCAGGCGGTTTGGCACGCAGGGAAAGCTTTAATGGGAGATAAATCCCAACACCGCACTCCTACACTAGCCAACACACTAGCCTTTGCTGCGCAAACAGCATCCAACGCCACCGAAGTAATTTTCAATAAAACAAATCTGCATTTTCTCACCCTTTTAGGGTATTTTATTTTGTCGCAAAATGCAATATATTGCATGGCGTTATGTGGATTATCTTTAATCGCCCCTCAACCTAAATAACCTATGAGTACCCTTACCCGTTACGATGCCCACTGCCATATCTTTACCCTAAGGTATGTGCTTAAGGAGGCCAAAAGTATGCTTCGGGCCATAGTGCACAATGAATATCCTTGGCGAAAACCCGGAGTCCTAATGGACGCCAAAAGCCACACTGAGCAGGTTGCCAACTTTAGGCAAATCCTAATATGGCTTTTTGAGCTAACCAGCGCAGCCCTTACCACCGAGCGGCGTAACCTAAATTTCCTTCAGCGTCAGGCCCGAAGGGCCTTCCCCGGCGATAGGCTCTCCATTATCCCGTTGATGATGGACGTGTTCTTCATCCTTTCCTATGATCTTAACAAGGATGAGGATAACCCAGCGGATTTTGAAACCCAATCGGCTTTCAGCTCACAGGCCAGCGTCGAAGAGATTTGGGCCGATGCCATCGTTGGGCTTAGGGAGCATATTCAAGGCATTGGCTCTCAAGAGTTCTCCATTAGGCAGGAATTGGGCATGCTGGCCCTGGATGAGATTTTAGATATTTTAGAGAGCGAACGGGCTGTGAACGGTGATCCTCGCCCACAGATGAGCAGTAATGTCATCGATTACTACCACACCGAGGGTTTCGACTACCACATGAGCCAGCTTATGGATCTGGTGTGGTCGCGTAGGGGCGAGCTGTACCCATTCATTGCCGTGGATCCGCGACGCAAGGGGATGATTGAAACGGTGATGTCGGGCAGGTTCTTTACCGGCAGTAGGCGTTTCTACGGAGTAAAGCTGTACCCACGACTGGGCTATCATCCCGAGTGTAAGCCCCTGCTTCCACTATACCAGTACTGCTCCGATAATGGCATACCCATTACCTTTCACTGCGGAATGAGCGGGTTTCCCCCGGGCATCGATTGGAAATGGGCTCACTATGGCGATCCGTTAAACTTTGAACCCATTGTACAGCGCTTTCCCAACCTACGCATCAACTTTGCCCATATGGGCAGTAACGACCCTAACCACGTATGGGAGAATACCATTGTGCGCCTTATTAACACATACAACAACGTGTTCACCGATTTGTCGTGCTACACCGATTTTGATGAACTCAACACAATGCTGCCCTACTGGCAAAACAATCCTAGGGTGCAGGAGCGCTTAATGTACGGTACCGATTTTGATGTGATGTTCTTCACTGGCAACAGGATCACCCTGCAAACCTATATGGAGAACTTTAAATCCATTTTTGGCAACGATCTGGTTAAAATGATGGTTGACAACCCCAAATCGTTCCTGGGTGTGGAGGAGAGACGCTTAACCTGCCTTGAGAAGATTTTCCGAAGGGTAATAGGGTAGCTATTGTAAAAATCTTCTTTTAATAATTGAGTTTACTTATGGCTGACAAGCATAACCATAGGCAGACAATCAACCAACGTGCCTGCCTTTGGCAGTTCAACCAATCAACCAATCAACCAATCCTGCCAGAGGCCATAGCCGTCAGGCTAAGATAAATTTCAATTTATCTAAAGTCGTTAATTTCCTTATTCACACCCTCGTAGAGGGTGCATAGCGATAGGGTATAGATTGCAAAGCTAAAGCACCCCGTGGGGGTGCAATATATATCCGCATCCCTTATTGCGCATCTACGAAGCGCTAATTTATTTGAATTAATTTTTTCAATCGCTATGTGCCCTCTACGAGGGCTATGGTATTCATATTCTGGACAATCCAATAGAAATATTTGTTAATATTTGTTTGTTTTGTATCCTTAACTTGACGGCTATGGCCAGAGGCAGGCATTCAATCAATCATCCAATCATCCAATCATTCAATCAATCAATCATCCAAAATCCTATGACAAACGAAAACCGCGAGAACCTACAAATCATTTCCTACCTCACGTTACGAACCCTTATCGGTTCGTTGGGAATTGTACTACCCATTATTCTTGCAGTGGGAGGTTTTATTAGCACGGGAAACCTAGTGCTTGAAAGCTCCATTAGTAGTTACTACGACACCCCAATGCGCGATGTATTTGTGGGAATCCTTTTCGTGTTAGGATTTTTTCTGCTTGCCTACAAAGGCTATAAGCCCATCGACAATATTGCAGCAACGTTGGGGTTTGTGTTTGCCCTAGGGGTTGCGCTTTGCCCAAGCAGTAGCTCGGTAAAAGCGGTTTGGGTATTGCACTTTGTTTCGGCTGGACTGCTGTTTGGTGTTTTTGTATTCTTTTCGCTTTACCTTTTTACAAAGACCCACGAAGGAGAGGAGCCGACTCCTGGCAAGAAGCGTCGAAACATCGTTTACTGGATATGCGGTTTAGCCATAGTGTTTTTCCTACTAATTATGGCCTTGTGCTTTATCTTTCTACCTCCCCAAGTGCGCGAAGCGTACAAGATAATCTTCTGGCTCGAGACAGGCGCCCTTTGGGCATTTGGCATCTCGTGGCTGGTAAAGGGACGTTTCCTGTGGAGTAGCCTGTTGGGTTGATGCCCTGTGCATCGCAAATGCTCGGTTTTATATCTTTATCCCAATTATCTGCAAAAGGCATTTCACTATTATTACATTTACCCTTGGGGTAAGTAATTCCTCTCCCTACAAAACAATCCTGCCGTTTGATTAATCTGTTGCACGCGCCTATTTTATGTGGTGTAAGTTGCTGATTATTAAGTCCAAGTTATTTTTTTGAAAAAAAGTTCAAAAAAGGTTGTCACAAATCCATCATTTTAAGCACATATAGTGGAGGGGGTTATGTTTTCTCTCCACAGTAGTAACCCTTAATTTTTGGAATTATGTACATCGCGAAGCAACAAGATCTGCTAATGGACATAGCACATCTTATAGAGGAGGAGGCCACTGGAACCCCTGAGGAGCTGGCCGAACGGTTTGGTTTAACCGACAAGATGCTCAGGCGTTACATTACCCACCTGCGGGCTATGGGGGCCGATATTGGCTACTGCACCGCCCGCAACACTTACTATTTTGTAAAGCCCTTAACTTTTAAATTTGGGTTTAGCCCGCTGGAGACAAGTAAGGCTCACTAATGCAAAGGGCGACAGAACATTTTATAGGTAAATAAAATTGAACTCCCGAAAGCCTCATCGGCAGCGTGTGGTAACGAAGCAACGAAAATGGGTATAATAGCTATATGTGTCGCAACTATAAATTTCTTTGCTAACACATAGAATTACAGCAACATAAACAAAACCCATATTTAGATAAATTATAAATAACGATTTTTTAAGAAAAAACTTCAAAAATCATTGTCACAAATGGGGCATTTGAAGGATAATAGTAGAGGGGCATGCTCTCTCTGCACAGCTTTACCCTATTTGTTAACCAGTAACCAACAAACCGCAATGATTTTAAAAGTAAAGGATCAATTGGAAACGCTTCACCAGCAAATTAATTACGGCAGCACG
>DDWD01000069.1 GCA_002345825.1 Bacteroidales bacterium UBA2295 | reverse complement strand
CAGGGGCTTTGGTTTATGAGTACGAAGGCAACATAATTAAATGGGATGGCAACAACTACTACGGAAATGAATTACCTCAAGGCATTTACTACTATATCCTTGAGGATATAAGCACCGAAAAAAGATACAACCCGGCCAAGGGCTTTTTCTACATTTACAGATAAAGTAATAGGTGCGAAGCAACTGCTCGCACCTTAAAATTTTCAATGGGGGGGGGGTTACTGTCCTGCTCCACTCATCCCTACAATCTGATAACCACTTACATCAAGCGACTTGTTTGTATTGCTGAGCATTTCACGCACATTCATTATGGTTTTTGCCCCGGAGTAAAAATCTTCGGATACCATCTCCATAATCATCCCGTTGCCAAAACCCAATCCTGCTGCTGCCAGTCCTTGCATCCCATACATCTGCCCATAGGCTTTTGACATATCGATGGGGCTTTTCTTTGATGCCCAAAGAGTAACACGCCCCTCGGTATTTTCATACTTATACTCCTCGCAGGGTAAACCCGCAATAGTTTTGGTTTTTCCTGTGGGTTGGTAAATTGGATTGATGTACACCTCGTCAATCGGTTCTTCCTCCTCCAGCTGATCCAACGCTGCTTCATTCTCAGGGATGGAATCGCCAGCAAATGATATGGCCACACCGCTTCGCTCGCCATTCTCTACGCTTAAAATTAGCATCGATTGGTTTATCATATCAAAGATTATGGTAGCCTGCTGCTTTTGACCCGACTCTTTGTTCACTTCGTCAAAAACCATAGCGTAGCTCTTGCTGTCGGGATCGAAATAGGTAGTATACAGCATCTTATCTGAGTTCTGCAGCGAATCGATATTTTCAATATCCATCACCAAGCTCGACGAGAATGAGTAGCGGGGTTCGTACTTCACAATGTTGAGGCCCATGGCCTGCATCATCCTGCGTTCCAGAAAATTTGGTCCGGTTTGCTTGGGCTTTTGTGGTTGGCTCTGCTCTTGTTCCTCGGTTTGGGTGGTAGATTCTTCCTGCTTATTTCCTTTCAAAGCTTCAATGGCTTTCTCCTTAAGAAGTCTTTTGAGCTGCGCATCGGCAACATTAGGAGCCATAAAAAAAGCCATAAATAGGATGGTGCAAACAATAACTCTTTTCATAACGATTTAGGTTAATTGATGAGATCAACAAAACATTAACTATAGAAGTGCAAAAAAGCACCAAATTATCAGTTAAAATACAATGCAAGTTAAGCAAAAATCATACTAGAGGTTCAATATCAATCGAAAGATTTTTGGGTAAAAAATTCCGAGGAACGAACAATTATTATTTCTCAAGAAAACGTCACTTCACCATGTAAAAAATGGCAGCGAAATTATTCGGGAACCTTTCTACACACCAGATACCATCTTCCAAACCGCTCCCTCTTTTAGTGCATACGACGATTGAACCATACTTTGAATATCAAATCGTCGAATCAAATAGTGAGTAAATATTGTTGCCAATACAATCATCTCCACACGCATAGGATCCATCCCAGGAATAGCAGAACGTTCCTGAGTTGTCGTTTCTATGAGGCGATTATGCAGCTTGAAGTATTCTTCCATTGGGATATTTAGACTTGGATTACCATTTGCGCTTAGGATGTTGGCTGCCACAAGAACATTGCGATATGTATCGAACGACCCTGAACTTCCAATAATCATTTTGGGTTTATATTGTTCCATTGGTGTAACCAAATCGCTTAGCTGAGTTTCAAGATATTCTTCTACTGCGCCAATTTCATTTTCAAGAATTGGGTTGGATGGATTGAATTTTTGCAATAATCGCGAGATACCCAGATCGTAACTTTTTTTCCAGTGATACTGGCTGGCATTACCTATTATTATCTCATTGCTACCGCCCCCAATATCAATCATTAGCACATTCTCGTCGTTAAGCTGCACCGCCTGCCGTATACCAAGGTATATGAGTTCGGCCTCCTCATCGCCATCAATCACTTTAACCTCAACGCCAAAAAGATTTTTAATGTCGGCCACCAGCTCAGGCCCATTGGATGCGTTGCGTGTAGCCGATGTGGCGAAAGCAAAAATTTCGTTAGCACCATGCAACAAAATTGTGCGCATATGCTCGCCAATGGCGCTTAGCCCCCGCTGGTAAGCTGCTGGGGCAATAAACTTCTGGTTAATGCCCCCCTCGCCCAGCTTTACCGCTTGCTTTGAGCTATGAATAATTTGATACGATGAGTCACCATTAACCGAAGCCACCAGCAGGTTAAAGGTATTTGTACCCATATCTATAATTGCTACTTTTCTCATATTGCTAAATGCTGATGCTACGGTTTATCCTCCAAGTTCCATTCGCCCAAAAATTGTTCCACGAACTCCTGCATATAGCTATGCCGACTAATAGCTAGCTCCCTCGCAGCTGGGGTATTTAGGCGATCCTTTAACAGGAACAGCTTTTCGTAGAAATGGTTAAGGGTATTGCCTTTTGAGTTTTTATACTCGGCAAAGGTGCCATGCATATTGGGTTCCTCATTGGGATTGTAGAGTTCGCGCTGCTTTGATCCACCATAGGCAAAGGCTCGGGCAATACCAATGGCTCCAATGGCATCGAGCCTATCGGCATCCTGCACCACGCAAGCCTCCAACGAGGTTGGCGTGGTATCGACCCCTGCCCCCTTAAAAGAGACCTGTTTGATTATTGCCAAAACGCTATCAACCAAACTATGCTCGACATTACTGTCGAGTAAAACCTTCCTTGCATTGGGTAAATTCTCCCCATCGCTATGGGCCATTTTATGGTCATCCATATCGTGCAGCAGAGCAGCCAGCTCAACCTGCAGCATATCTGCACTTTCGCGTTGAGCAATATGCCGAGCCAAGTTCCACACCCGCCACACGTGCCACCAGTCGTGACCTGTGGTATCATCTTTATGAAATGCCTTTACCTGCGAGGCTACACTTTTAATTACCTCATCCAAACTTATACTTTCCATTGATAAACTATTGCTCATTTAACTAATAGGGCAATTGCTCGATCAAGCAACGCATTCCAAAAGTAGGGAAAAATGGCTTAAGACCTTCGTCTTTTAACTTTCAACTTATTAATTATTGTTCCGACTTAAGCCCTGATTAAACAAACACATCCAACCATCAAACCACCTATCTTTTAAACGTACACACTAAGTCTATCTTAATAAACACATTTCCTTAGACGCTGACAGTTTGCCTGCCTCTGGTGGCAGGGAGCTACGCACCCTGTCTGCTGTCGGTAACAAGCGACAGGCAAGGCTGTCAGGTCAAACTAACCCTCTCAATCATCCCTCGTCATCTCGGCACAAAAATGCCGTTCTTACTAGGCAATCAATCATCCAATCATCCAATCATCCAATCAATCAATCAACCAATCAACCAATCAACCAATCAACCAATCAATCTTCCTCTCAACCAATAAATCCCTCTCTCCTACTTGCCTATCTTTGAAAATATTGCCACTTTTGCTAAGCTTTTAAAACAAAACAAAAAATTATGCCACTAATAAAATCAATATCAGGAATAAGGGGGACTATTGGCGGAAACCCAAACGATGGATTAAACCCCATAAATATTGCCCTATACACTGCAGCCTACGGCGAGTGGGTAAAGAGCAAGCACAAGAATTTGAAATGCAAGGTAATTGTTGGTCGGGATGCCCGCATATCGGGCGAAATGGTAAGCAGCATAGTTATTGGCACCCTTACCGGTTCGGGCCTCGACGTGGTGAACCTCGACTTGGCCACCACCCCCACCGTTGAAATGGCTGTGATTGAGGAGAAAGCTCAGGGCGGGATTATTATCACTGCAAGCCACAACCCAAGGCAGTGGAATGCGCTTAAGCTGCTCAACGAGCATGGCGAGTTCCTCACCGATGTTGATGGTATAAAAGTGCTCGAACTGGCCGAGAGTAGCAGTTTCAACTTCCCCGAGGTAGATGAATTGGGCTACGTGGTAGATGAGTATTCTTTTGTGGATAAGCATATCGAAAGGATTCTGGAACTTTCCTTGGTTGATCGCGAGGCCATTGCCAAGGCCAACTTCACCGTGGCCATCGATTGTGTTAACTCGGTGGGCGGCATTGCAATCCCACGATTGCTCAAGGCGCTTGGCGTAAAGAATGTGATTGAGCTTTACACCGACCCCACGGGCGAGTTTCCACACAACCCAGAGCCTTTGCCCGAGCATCTAACCGAAATTTCCGAGGCAGTTAAAGCAAATAAAGCCCACGTAGGGTTTGTGGTTGACCCCGATGTGGATAGGCTTGCCATAATTAACGAGGACGGGTCGATGTTTGGCGAGGAGTACACCCTGGTGGCAGTGGCCGATTACGTGCTAAGCCACACCCCTGGCAATACGGTATCGAACCTATCGAGCACCGCCGCGCTTCGCGATATCACCACAAAGCACGGAGGAAAATACGAAGCTGCTGCTGTAGGCGAAGTGAATGTGGTGGCCAAAATGCGCGAAACCAACGCCATAATTGGAGGCGAGGGCAACGGTGGCGTGATATACCCCACCCTACATGCTGGCCGTGATGCGCTGGTGGGTATAGCCCTTTTCCTATCGCATATGGCTAGGAGCGGAAANNTCCAGAGTATTACATATCAAAAAATAAAATTGAGCTAAAGGATGGGCTTAACCCCGATGATGTGCTGGTTAAAATGAAAGAACATTTTGCCAACGAGAAAATCAACACAATCGATGGGTTAAAGATTGATTTTGAGGAGCAATGGGTGCACCTCAGAAAGTCGAATACTGAGCCGATAATCAGGATTTATGCCGAGAGCAAAACACCCGACAGCGCATCGGAGCTAGCAAATAGAGTTATGATGTTAATTAAAAGCATTTAAACTTTTAAACAAGATTAAACTAAGTGCCAACACCTACAGTCTTAGTTGTCAATAAACCTAAAATTGCGAAATAATCATACTGAAAAATGAAGAAGAAGGTAATAATTGCCCTTTCGGTACTAGCGGCAGTGATAATTATTTTGGTCATCAGCACCTCAACTAAGCCAGGTGTAGTTCCACAAAAAGTAAGCGTTACAAGGGGTCCTTTCGAAGTAGTAGTTACTGTAACCGGTGAACTGCAAGCAAAAAACAAGGAAGACATTACGGCACCTGCTGAACTGCGTCAGGGACGCAGCTTCAGATTTTCCGACATTAAAATTCAAGACCTTATTCCCGAAGGTACTGTTGTAGATTCGGGGCAATACGTTGCCACTTTGGATAGAAGTTCCCTTAGCAACAGGCTAAAAGAGGTTGAGGACGAATTGGAAAAGAGCCAACAGCAGTATCTAAAAACACAGCTCGACACCACCCTACAGCTTCGCAGCCTTCGCGATGAACTTATAAATCTTGAGTTTGAACTTGAGGAAAGGCAAATTGTGGTTGAACAATCGAAATTTGAACCACCTGCCACCCAGCGCCAAGCACAAATTAACCTTGAGCGCGCCGACCGAAACTTCAATCAGGCCAAGCACAACTACACGCTTAAAAAAGAGCAGGCCGAAGCTTCGATGCGTGAGGTGGCCATTAACCTTGCTCGCCAGGAGCGTGAACGCCAAGATATGCTGGATGTGCTAAGCAAATTCGTGATTCGTGCCCCAAAACCCGGTATGGTAATATACTACCGCGAGTGGAGTGGGCAGAAACGAAGCGTTGGTTCAAGCATCAGTCCTTGGGATTTAACAGTGGCCACATTGCCCGACCTGTCGGTAATGATATCGAAAACCTACGTGAATGAGATTGACGTGAGCAAACTCAAAACCGAACAACCCGTCCGCGTGGGTGTTGATGCTTTCCCCGATAAGAGTTATACTGGCATAGTAACCGATGTGGCCAATATTGGCGAGCAACTCCCAAATACCGATGCAAAAGTATTTGAAGTAATCATCAAAGTGAATGAGTACGACCCAATACTGCGACCCTCGATGACCACCAGCAACCAAATTGTAACCAAAAGTTTCGACGATGTGTTGTACGTCCCCCTTGAAGCCATTCACGCCAACGACAGCTTAAGTTTCGTATACACCACCCGCAACCGCAAACAGGTAGTTATTACTGGCGAGCAGAATGAAAACTTTATCATTGTAGAAAAAGGGCTGAATGAGGGCGAAGATATTTATCTAAGCGTTCCTGAAAACCTTGATAAATTCGCTCTAGCCGGCGAAGAGCTAATCCCCGAGATTATTGAGAGGATTCAAGAACGTAAACGATTGGAGGAGCAGGAAAAAGCAGCCAACGAACAGCAGCAGAACAACGGTCGCACAAGAGGTAAAGGCAGACAAATAAAAATGTCTATTCCTGGTGGCAACAACTAAAAGCCTTACGGCTTACCTCAAACTGTTTGCGAACTACAATTAAGCATAAAGATATGTACAAACGCTATATACACGACGTAACCATCGCTGTTGAGTCAATATTGGCAAACAAACTCAAGTCGATGCTTACGGCTTTAGGTATAATTTTTGGCGTGGCTGCCGTTATCAGCATGATGGCCATAGGAAATGGTGCCCAGCAAGAGATACTAGATCAGATGAAGATGGTTGGGGTAAATAATATTATTATAAACCCCATTTACGAAGAGCAAGATGAAACCGAGGATAGCAATGGCGGTGAAAAACAAAGTCGAAAATTTTCACCAGGACTTACCATGCTCGATATTGAAGCTATTCAGCAAATAATTCCATCGGTAACAAAGGCTAGCCCCGAAATCAGTTTAAACTCATTTGTCCAGTTCAGCTCACACCGGATGCCCGCAAAAATATTGGGAGTTTCACCCGATTACTTCGAACTCTTCAATCTACCCATAGAGCAAGGAACTTTTTTTACCGACTACCAGCTGGAGCATGGAATTCCGGTTTGCATCATTGGTGCCAATATTAAGAACAAGTTTTTTAGCACTACCAACGCTGTTGGCCAATACATAAAATTTGGCCACGTTTGGCTTCAGGTAGTTGGCTTGCTGCAGAAAACCGATATCACTCTAACAGGTTTTGAGAGCGCAGGGGTAAACGTATACAACGACAACGTCTATATCCCCGTAAAAACCATGCTCATGCGCTACCAGAACCGTGGGCTTGTAAACGCCAAAAAAACTCAAAATACGGTAATTAGAGGTCGTGGAATGATTATGTTTGGAGGCTCCACCCAAACTCAATCGCAGCAAAACTACCATCAGCTCGACAGGGTTATTGTGCAGGTGGAGAATACTGAAGATATTCCCGCCACAACCGATGTGCTTAGCCGTATGATGATACGGCGGCATGCAGGGGTAAAAGATTTCGAAATTATTGTGCCCGAACTGCTGCTTAAGCAGCAGCAACGAACCAAGGATATATTTAACATCGTGCTGGGTGCAATTGCAAGCATATCGCTGGTTGTGGGGGGTATTGGTATTATGAACATCATGTTTGCATCGGTAATGGAGCGGATTAAGGAGATAGGTACTCGGCTTGCCATAGGTGCAAAAAAGGCCGATATTGTAGCCCAGTTCCTATCCGAAGCGGTACTGATAAGCGTATCGGGAGGACTCATTGGCGTTATCTTGGGAATAATACTATCGTTCCTGATTACACATTTTGCCGATATTTTAACCATCGTTTCACCCATATCTGTAATTGTAGCTTTTGGGGTTTCGGCTGCTGTGGGCGTTATCTTCGGTTTATCACCAGCCAAAAGAGCTGCCGAGAGAGATCCAATAGAATCGTTACGACACGAATAGTTTCATAAAAAAATTTAAACACGCTATGTTTTTAAATAAAAAGTTACTAGCCGTTTTGCTGGTACTACTAACCGCTAACTGGGTGGTTGCCCAAGCGCCAAAAACAACACTAACCCTAAATGAGGTGCTCGAAATGGCAAAGGACTTCTCCCCCCAGTCCATTTTGGCCAAACATCAATTTAGGGCAGCCTACTGGGAGCACCGAACCTACAAGGCCGAGTATTTGCCAAGTATAACCCTAAATGGCACTTTGCCAAGCTTCAATCGAAGCCTAGTTCGATATCAACTAGAGGATGGAACATACAGGTATATAGAGGAAAACTCGAACACAGCGTCGGTTGGCCTATCGCTAAACCAGAATGTTGGCCTAACCGGAGGGCGAATTTTTGCCAGTTCCAACCTTGAACGGACCGATTTTTTTGGCAGTAACAAGGGCACAAATTTCATGTCGGTTCCTATCCAAATTGGTTTTAGCCAACCTATCTTCGGGTTTAACGAGCTGAAATGGAAAAAGAAGATAGAACCCATCAAGTATCTTGAGGCCAAACGAAACTACATACAAGCAATGGAGAGCATTGCGGGTGAAGCCATCCGCTACTTTTTTGATCTTGTGCTTGCGCAGCAAAATCTGAAAACAGCACAGCTTAACTACGCCAATACCGATACGCTATACCAAATTGCAAAGGGACGCTACAACATTGGAACCATTGCCGAAAATGAGTTGCTGCAAATGGAACTAAGCTACCTAAATGCGGGAAGTTCTGTAAACGAAGCGGAAATTGATCTCCAGCTAAAAAAAATCCGACTAAAATCATTCCTGGGAATTATCGACGATTACAACATTGAGCTTATTGTACCAGAACACTTCCCGAAAACAAAATTAGAGTTTGATCGAGTTTACGCCCTAGCCAAGGAGAATAACCCCACCATGCTGCAGTTTGAACGGCGATTAATTGAATCGGACAGAAACGTGGCACAGGCCAAGGCCAATAGGGGGTTCAGCGCGAACCTGCATGCCACCTACGGGTTAACCCAACGAGCCGAGGAATTTCAGAACGTGTATGTTGATCCCATGGATCAACAGGGTGTGCGGATTGGCCTTACCGTTCCTATCCTCGATTGGGGACTGGGCAAAGGAAGGGTAAAGATGGCCGAATCGAGCCGCGAGGTGATACGAACCAACATACAGCAATCGCTCACCGACTTTGAGCAGGATATCTTTGTGAAGGTAATGGAGTTTAACCTGCAGGAAGCACAAATGCAGCTTGCCTCAAAAGCCGACACCATTGCCCAAAGCCGGTACAATGTAACTAAGGAGCGATTCCTTATTGGAAAAATTGATGTGATTGAGCTCAACATTGCACAAACCGAGAGGGACAATGCCCGAAACAAGTACATAGCCGCCATGCGCAACTACTGGCAATTCTATTATGAGATGCGTAAACTTACTCAGTTCAACTTTATCGAGAACAAACCTATAGAGGTTGAATTTGAAGCCCTAATCCAATAGTTACCCTCCAGCCTTAACAACAAAAGCCGATTCTGAATTCAGGATCGGCTTTTGTTTTGGGCTTTCATTTTCGGGACACAATGGCTCAGAATCGCTTTTTTTTATTAAATTGCTGTAGGGTAATTTGTGTTGTAATCGAATTTTATTAAAAAAACGGTGTTTTTCGTTTACCGCTAACTAATCAAATCGATAAAAGATATGAATAAGAATCAGGGCATCCCCAATGCAATGGCGCGAGAGATTGAGCTCTTGAGGAAAGAAAATGCCCTGCTTAAATCAAAACTAAACGAAAAAGCCGAAATAGACACAACCAAAAACTTTTACCTAAAAACCTACAACAAGCTACTCGAACAAAAAGCAGCCATTGAAGAAAGGACACACTACTACCAGTTGCTTATTGAGAATGCTCTCGATGGCGTATTTCTGCTAAACGATCGAAACTTCACATTCGTAAACTCAAAATTTTGTGAAATAACCGCTTATTCCCAATCGGAGCTTATTGGTTCTAACTTCAATTTTCAAAACATCATTGCCGAGCAGTCAAAACAAATTGTTGAACAAGCATTTAAATCGCGCATACATAGGAATACCAATGCCGATACGTGTGAAATTTCCATAATTCAAAAAGGGGGTGCCGAGAAAATTGTTGAGATTGCTTCGATCCCCATTCCTGGCGACGATGCTAATACAATATTGGGTATTATTAAAGACAATACCCAAAAACGCAAAATGGAGCGAGAAATCGCTCGTCACGTAAAGGTTCAATCGCTGCTTATGAACCTGAGCATTCGCTTTTTAAACATTCCCTATAGCAATATCGACTCTGAGATTGACCAAGCCCTTGCCGATATCGGCAACTATTCAGCTATTGATCGGGCGTACATATTTGCTTACGATTGGGATACAAACACCATGACAAACACCCACGAGTGGTGTGCTAAGGGTATCGATCCGGTTATTGATACCCTTCAAAGTATTCCAAACAGCATTGTACCATTGTGGATTGAAGCACATAAAGCAGGAGACCCAATTCAGATTACGTCCGTTGATAAGCTTAGCGATTCCGATAAAGTGAAGATGATTCTAACCCTTCAGAACGTCAAATCTCTTATCACTTTCCCTATGATGTTCGAAAAGCAATGCCTTGGCTTTGTGGGTTTCGATTCGGTTGGTAAAGAAAAACGATGGACCGAGCAGGAAACAACTCTTCTTAAACTTTTTGCCGAGCTATTAGTAAACGTTCAGGTAAAAGCGAATTACGAGAAATGGCTTAAGGAGGCCAAAACCATCGCTGAGATTAGACAAGCTGAGGTAAGAAACATAGTTGATTACTCTCCCACAGGTATAGCTCACCTTTCGCTTAGCGGCAAAGTGCTTGAAATAAACCAGGCTGCCCTAAACATGCTGGGAGCACCATCTGTTGAGGTGGTAAAATCGCAAAATATATATAGCAATACTCCATTAAAGAAATATGGATTCATTGCTGATTTTGAACGCTGTATTGAAACAAAAGCAATGGTCAGCAATGAGACCAAGTACACCAGCACATGGCACATGACATTCTATATCAAGTACACCCTCATGCCAATTATTATTGATGATACGGTCAAAAGCGTTCTGGCAAACGTTGAGGACATATCCTCTGTAAAGGAAACTGAGCATAAGCTAATAGCCCTTAAGGAGCGTGCCGAGGCCAGCGATAAGCTAAAAAGCGCGTTCCTTGCCAACATGAGCCATGAA
>DDWD01000209.1 GCA_002345825.1 Bacteroidales bacterium UBA2295 | reverse complement strand
AAGGCCAAATCGACAGGCGACCCTAACCTAATATACGAAATTGGCGATAGACAGCTAGCTATGGGTGATGTGTGCGAAAAGGGTCACCAGCTCCGCCCCCATATTGTTTGGTTTGGCGAGCCAGTGCCCATGATTCCCGAAGCTGCCAAGATTGCAGCACAAGCCGATATATTTGCCGTGGTAGGCACTTCGCTCAATGTTTATCCCGCAGCAGGATTGATTGACTACGCGCCAATGGGTATCCCAATCTTCCTAATCGACCCGCATGACGTTACGGTTTACTCGCGCCGCGATGTTACTTTTATTAAGGAACCAGCCTCTACAGGCGTAGCAAAAATGCTTGAGATGCTAAAGAAATTATAGCAGATGCTAAGAAAAGTGATTATAGTATTTATCATCACAACTCTTGCTATTACCACTTATTCCCAGGGTTTTAGCGGAGGCCTACTAGCCGGTATGTCGGCTACACAGGTCGATGGTGATGGGTACGGAGGTTACCACCGAGCCGGCTTGGCGGCAGGCGTGTGGGTTGGCCGTAGCATCTCGCCCGAGTTAGCCATTCGTTCTGAGCTTAAATTTTTGCAAAAAGGCAGCTATCAGCAGTTTAAGGATGATATTGGTGGGGTTGTAGGTTTTTACAGTATGCGGCTAAACTACATCCATATGCCATACCTTATTGAGTATCACTTTCGTGAGAATATAGTTCCTTTTGCGGGTTTATCTGCAGGCTACTTATGGAAAGCATCCGAGAGTAATATGGATGGCCCTTACCCAGAGGAAGACGTTGCACAGTTCCGCAAAGTTGAAGTGGCCGCTACTGCTGGTGTTGAGTATATTATAAATAACCACTTTAGCTTTTGTGCATCATTCTCCTACTCTACTTTCCCAGTTCGCCCACACAAAGGGGATATCTCGTATCGGCTAAACCGGGGGCAGTTTAACAACGCGCTGCAGTTTTACCTAAAGTATAACTTCTGATTTCATATCTGTTTCTTCTCCCGATGCAATCAAATCGGCTTTAAAGAATAACGAGGGACAAAATAGCTACCTTTGCCCAACCACATTGGTTCCTATATCAAAAACATAAAGTAAATGAGCAATAGCAGTATAAACTGCTCAGGATGCAAAACCTACCCTTGCTACCAAGGCGACGATTGTGTTCGCGGGCAAAACCTAAAGGAGTACGCACCACGCACATTGAAAGAGTATAAAAATACGGGTAACAGAAAAATTCTTGAGGTATCGACCCGTATTGAGGGCGAGCACTACATGGAGTGGACAAGGCTTGAAGAGGTTATGGGCTTTGCCGAGCAAATGGGTTACAAACAAATTGGCATTGCCCACTGCGTAGGGCTTAACAACGAGGCAAAGCTGCTAAAGGATGTGCTTGACAAAAAATTTACCGTGCAAACCATCTGCTGCAAATTCTCTGGTATCAACAAAAAAGATTTAGACCTACCACAAATTAAGTGCGATAGGTACGAGGCCATTTGCAACCCCATTGGACAAGCCATGGTGCTTAACGATTTAAAAACCGATTTAAACATAATTGTTGGGCTATGCATTGGTCATGACATACTTTTTACCAAGTATTCCGAGGCACCCGTTACAACATTTATTGTTAAGGATAGAGTTACCGGACACAATACCGCCGCCACGCTTTACTCGAGCTACTACCAGAAAAAGCTAACTCGGTAGTTGTATGCCATTTGAGGAAAGCTTGTGCAAATAGCAAATCATTTTTTAAATTTTTTTTCTTCTCGTTGGATAAATGATATGTTTGTCTTTGAACTCAGAGATTTCATCTTTTAATTTTTTATTGGCATTATTTAAGAGTTCACTTTGATGTTTCATAATACTTAAAAGGTCGGGCATTGCATTAAGATTTTCCAGTTGAACGGAAACGATTTTTTCTAGGTCTGCTTTAGTATATCTTCGACTCATATTTATAAACTTTAGAATGTTCAAAAAAAACTTTAATCGGACAATATTATGCTTTTAAAGCAAAACAAAGATATTGAAAATATTTAATTGAATACATATAAGCATAATATAATGCGAAAAACATTTCATTTTAAGTCATTACATTTGTTTTTTAACAAATGCATTAGTAATGGAGAAACAAATGTATAACCGTATTAAAGCGGTCTTAGCAGAAAAAGGAAAAACCAATAACTGGCTTGCAGATGAGTTGGGAATGAACAGGACTACTGTTTCAAAGTGGTGTAGAAATGAAATGCAACCAAGAATTGAAACGTTATTTCAAATTGCTGCAGTAATAGATATTGAAGTAAGAGAATTATTAACTTCTACAAAGAAGTAAAACATTATTGTATTTTAAATGAATAAGGTACTGAAATATAGTTTAAGAAAATTAGATATGCTTGGAGAAAACATGCATACTTCTGGACTTATACCTGTTCAAGAGAATATTAAAAATATAAATTTACCTCCAGAAGAAATAATTGCATTGGAAAATGCAGATAAGTATGGAGCTCATTATGTATATTTCCGAAAATTTGAAAACCGCCCCTCAGTTCCACAAGTTTATCTTTATGATTTTACTGATAAAATTGGAGTAGAAAAAAATGAGTTAACGAATTTACATAAACAGTTATACAGCTCAGGACATGTTCCAATGTTTTTTGTATTTACGAAACACGATGTTCGGATTTTTAATTGTTTTGAAAGACCTGCAGAAGGAAAAGAACTTAAATACTCCCCCTTAACCATTATTAAATTAGCTGCTGATTTATCACAAAAATTAGATGCAGAAAATCAGGAAAAATTTAAAGAATTTTCGGGGAAGGCTTTTGATAATGGAACATTTTGGGAAAACTCAAAATTCAGTAGTCAATTCAAATTCAGTAATAGTGCCTATGAGAAACTTCTTACAGAATTAAAGCAAGCCTTAAAAGATATAATTGAGCAAGAAATTCTGCCAGCTAAATATGCCCGTAAAATAATGGTTATCTCCATTTTAATTAAATATCTGGAAGAAAGGGAAGATGAAAAGGGCAATAAAGTTTTCCCTGCTGGTTTTTATAGTAGATTTGCAAAAAATGCCACAAAATTTACTGATATTTTGAGTACTGTTGGGGCTTACCTAAAGCTCCTAGATTATTTAGCAAAACATTTTAATGGTGGTATATTTCAACTTGATGATACAGAAAGGGATTATATTAGTAATGCTGATTTAACTCGTTTTGGACTTTTCTTAAATGGTGATGTCGATAATATGCAGTTTGTTTTTTGGCGTTTATATTCATTCAATGACTTACCTGTTGAGTTAATTAGCAATATTTATGAAGAATTTCTTGGTAAACAACCTGGTGTTGTTTATACCCCTCCATACTTAGTGAATTTTCTTTTAGATGAGTCAATGCCTTTAACCAATGAAGAAACTGATTTCAAAATACTTGACCCTGCATGTGGTTCGGGAGTTTTTCTTGTAGTAGCTTATAGAAGATTAATTTATCGTTGGAGGAAAAAGAATAATTGGGAGAAACCGAGCCTTCCAATATTAAAAAAACTATTGAAAGAAAATATATTCGGTGTAGAATTAAATAAGGATGCTGCAAATCTTACTGTATTTAGTTTGAGTTTAGCTTTATGTGATGAATTAACACCTTTACAAATTTGGAAAGACCTCAAGTTTGATGATTTACATAAAGAAAATATTCTCCATGATGATTTTTTTAATGTCATTTCTTTAAACAAACTAAATAATTCTTTCGACTTAGTTATTGGGAATCCGCCATTTGAAGCAAAGCTTACAACAGCTGCAAAAAACCTTGAAAAAGTAAAAAGTAGAGTTCGGAATTTGTCAACAATACTTGAAGATGATAAAAAACAGAATTTTTCAGTTAAACTTCCTGACAATCAAATAGCCCTTCTATTCTTAGAACAATCTGTCGAACTTTGTAAAAAGGGAGGTCTGGTCTGCTTAATCCAACCATCTGGACCGCTATTATATAATAATTCATCTTTTCAATTTAGACAGGTATTATTAAAAAAGTATAATATTCCTCAAATAATTGATTTTACACATATAAGCCGTATCTTATTTAAAAGTGGTAAAGGTGTGGATTCTGGAGGAGATGTAGCAACTGCCGCAGCTTTTATAAAAAATGAAAGACCTCAAAATAAAGGACTACTTCATATTACTGTTAGAAGAACAAAACCTCATAAAGAAAAGCTATATTTTGAGATAGATAGTTATGATTTTCATAATATACCATATCATTTAGCTTTAAATGACACATTAATTTGGAAATCAAATTTTTTAGGAGGCTCTCGGGTTCATCAATTAATGATTAAATTTAAATCAACTAGAACATTAGGGGAGTTTTTAAAGGAAAAAAAAGAAAGTGAGAATTGGATTATCAGTGAGGGATTTAAAACAGGTAAGGCAAATGAAATTGATGAATTGATTTCCCTTGAGAAGAAAGGTTTATTTAACCTATCTAAAAAAGAAAAGGAAAGACTAGAATTCTTAAATAACAAGTTTATTAAAGCTCCCTTTTTAACTGGGAAAAAAACTCTATTACCTAAAGGACTAACAGATAGTGGTATTGACGAGTCCAAGATAAAAAATCTCGAAAATCAATATTTTTTAAGAGACTGGGTTAATAAACCTGAAATCTTTTGCCCTCCGCACTTACTTTTAGGCGAAGTTGCAGGGAAACATTCAATCCCTGTTGATTATTCAGATGAATATTTATCGTTCACCTCTCAAATAATAGGGATTCATTCTTCAAATAAAAAGGAATTACTAGAAATATCAAATAGGTTAAAGAATAACAAATTTTACTTATTCTATCTTGCTGGTATTTCTGGTCGATATATGGTAAATAAATCAACGTCTTTACTTAAAGGAGATATTGATAAATTACCGTATCCAGAAAGTGGACAAATTGATTTATCAGACTACGATGATATAATAATAAATGATGTTGTAGACTATCTTATAGAATTCAAACAAAAAGGTGAGAATTCTAGGATTTTAACTGATATTGTTTCAAAACAAAATCTTCTAGCTTTTGGAAAGATATATTGTCAAATTTTAAATTCCGTATTCAAAACAATAAAACCTCATCATTATTTTGAAACAGATTCTTTTATCTGTTACCCTTTTTATTTTGATAGTAAGCCTCAGATTAACTTCTCGAATTCTGAACAAGCAGAAAACTACATTAATGAACTTGTTCAAAAACACTTTGGTGTTAGTTTAAGAGTAACTCGTATATTAAGGATATATGAGGGTAATGTAATTTACTTAATTAAACCTAAAAAGCTCCGGTATTGGTTGGAATCAATTGCTCTTCGTGATGCGGATGAAACTTTTTCGGACTTGAGAAAACAAGGATATTAAATGTTAGCAGATGTAAGCCAAAATAGTAGCAGTGGAAAGCTAACACAAGGGATAGAAATTGATTCTTCCATTAAATCTGTTATTGAATTTATTGAGATTCATTTTCCAGAATTCTCAAAAAAAGTTAAAGGAGAAATATCAACCAGTGAAAAATCATTAACTGATAAACTCTGTAAATTTCTTAACAGAAAAGATACAGCCTACCCTTTTTACTTTCATCATGAAAATGTAGAAAATCACGCATCTGGTATTAGTCCACAAACTGATATTGGAATACTTTCTGATAGTGAACAACTGATTGTTGGAGATAGGAGTTATGGTGAATTTGATTCTTTCTTTTCAATGGAAGCAAAAAGACTTCCTACCCCAGGACAAAACAGAGAAAAAGAATATGTAATTGGACATGAAAGGCCTTGCGGAGGAATTGAAAGGTTTAAAAAAGAGATTCATGGAAAAAACCTTCGGTATGCTGCTATTATTGGTTATATTCAAAAAGAAAATACTGATTATTGGTTTATAAAAATAAATAATTGGATTAGCGAATTAATTAGGTCTACTCCATCAGAATGGAAAGAAGATGATAAATTAAGGAAAGAGCAAAACCAAATAAACGATTTAGATAAATTCACATCAAATAATATTAAATGTGGGAATGGCACAGCGGAAGATTTTATTAGGCTATTTCATTTTTGGATTAATCTTACTGACAAAGAATTGAATTAAAACGGCATACAACAATGTATAAAAATATTAGCCGAGATTGCAGTGAAATAAAGGGTTGTAGCCCGCTTCAGTTTTCTTGTAACTTGACAGGGAATACCACGCAATCGGCTACTATTCTTATACTCACCAATACAAATACCTCTCACGAGGTGATTATCAGCTAGGCAGATAATAGCCCGTGAGTATTTAAAGCACTAAAAACTACTCCCACAGCCCATCAACGCTTAGGTACCGCTCACCCGTATCGTAGGCAAAGGTGAGGATAGTTTTATCATAAGGAATAAAAGCTAACTTTTTTGCAATGGCAGCCAGCGATGCACCTGTTGAAATCCCCGCCAAAACCCCTTCTGTTCTTGCCAATTGTCGAGTTATAGCATAAGCCTCATCACCCTGTATCTGTATCACCTCATCCAAAATATCCAAAGCAAGTATTGGTGGAATAAACCCAGCGCCAATGCCCTGCAATGGGTGCGGTGCCGGTGCACCGCCACTTATAACTGCCGAGGCAGATGGTTCAACGCCAATCACACTAACCTGCGGAAATGCCTCCTTTAGCTTTTTCCCCACACCCGTAATATGCCCACCAGTTCCAATGCCGGTAATTAGATAGTCGATGCCCTCGGGAAAATCGTTGATAATCTCCATTGCGGTAGTGCGCATATGCGCCTCAGGGTTTGCCAAATTCTCGAACTGCATGGGCATAAATGCACCCGGCGTATTGTTTACAATTTCCATTGCCTTTTCAATTGCGCCCCGCATACCTTTTTCTTTTGATGTAAGCACAATCTCAGCACCATATGCCTTTAGCAGCATCCGTCGTTCAACCGACATCGACTCGGGCATAACCAAGATAACCCGATAACCCTTTACCGCTCCCACCAGCGCAAGCCCAATACCCGTGTTGCCCGAGGTTGGCTCAACAATGGTTCCTCCTGGTTCTAACAAACCTTTGGCTTCTGCATCGTTTATCATAGCCAGCGCAATTCTATCCTTAATGCTACCCCCAGGGTTAGCACGTTCCAATTTTATCCACACATCGTGGTTTGGAAATAGCTTACTTAACCGCAAATGCGGTGTGTTACCAATTAGCTGTGTTGATGATTTTATTTTCATGGTTGAGTGATTGGTTGACCCTGCTTGCCAGCAGGCAGGCTGCCTGACTGATGTCGGTAGGCAGATTGAGTGATTGAATGAATGAATGATTGGTTGGTTGGTTGGTTGATTGGTTTGTTGATTGAATGATTGGTTGACCTGCCTGCTCTGACGGCAGTCAGGCAGGTTGGTTGATTGAATGATTGAATGATTGAATGATTGAATGATTGAATGATTGACCTTGCTTGCAGGCCCGCCTGACCACGGTAGTCGGGCAGGCAAGCTGACAGGTTCCTTCCATCTTCTGACTTCGGTCTTCTAACTTCCGACTTTCAAACATCTTCATTCTCTTGCCTATACCTTGTGAAGTTGAAAAAACGCTGACAGTTTACCTGTCTTTGGCAGGGAGCTTCGCACGCTGTCAGGTTTTTCAACTCAACGAGTAATCGCGGGTTTTTATACTCACCTTATTTTCTTGTTGCACAACTGAATATGGCGGCACGCTTTGGGTGAGCCAAACATTACCTCCAATTATGCTATTCGTACCAATGGTTGTTTTGCCACCAAGGATGGTTGATCCTGCATATATCACCACATCATTCTCGATGGTGGGATGCCGCTTCACTCTTGCCAAATCCTTGCTTACGCTTAGCGCGCCAATGGTTACCCCTTGGTACAGCTTAACTCGTTGCCCAATTACAGCCGACTCGCCAATCACAATGCCAGTGCCATGGTCGATAAAAAACGGGCTACCAATTGTTGCTCCCGGGTGAATATCGATACCCGTTTGCGAATGGGCGTATTCGGTCATTATCCTTGGTAGAAGAGGAACTCCCAACGAATGCAGCTTATGAGCCAACCGATAAACCGCAATGGCAAAAAAGCCTGGATAGGCTATAACCACCTCCTCTAAGCAGCTGGTTGCTGGGTCGTTGTCCTCAATATACTCAGCATCGGCCAATAGCTGACTTTTCACTTCGCCCAAAGAATTTACAAAATCATTTGCAATACCCCTTGGGTCAAACTGCCCTTTACACTGGGAAACTTTTAACAACTTTTCAATTCCCCTTGCAAGTTTTTTTCTGGAAACAATTTTTTGCCTACCTCCATCAAAAAAAGGGAAAAGGTAGTAAACCATATCAGCCGTTAGGTTAATAACTGCCGATTTTGATGGTAACGATTTTGTTTGTAACCTGCTCATAGTAAAATATTAGTAAATAAAAAAGCCCCTCCGAAAACGGAAGGGCTCACTATTTTTATACCTGTTTATTTATCCTGTTAAAAATGTGTGATGTATGGGCATACCCTTCCTGCTTGGTTTATTGAACAACAGCAACAAAGGACACTTGAAAAGTGATTAAACATACCCATCTGCTAGATTATTTATTTCTTTGCAAATATAAGCGATTATGATTTACCAAAATCACATTTACAATCTATTCTACAATCGTTAAACTAATTATTTAGAAACTTGTCATAGTAACATACAAACCCAAAATTTGTTCCAATGAATCGATTTTTTAGCACTTGCTTTTTAGCATTTTTCCTTATTTTGAACTCTGTCACCTTTGGGCAGAAAATTCCCCTAACCCATGATGTATATGACTCGTGGAAAGATATGGAAAGACCCAACATCTCGCTCCGGAACGGGCTTATTTCATTTGAGATTAACCCTCAGGATGGGGATGGTATGCTCCATATTACCAACAAGAACCGCAGCTTTGAGAGAACAGTAGAGCGGGGGACACGAGCCCTACTCGACCCCAACGGCAATTTTGTTGCATTTACCATTAAGCCAACAAAAGCCGAGGTTCGCGAAGCTAAAATGGCAAAAAAGAAACCCGACCAAATGCCTAAGGACTCGGGCGGGGTATATTTCCCAGCTTCCGACGAGTGGTTTGGCTATAGCAAGGTTAAGAGCTTTGGAATGGGAGAAAAGGATGGCAAATGGGTTGGAATCCTAACCGAGCATAAGGTAAAGGAGCCAAAGGAGGAAGAATCTGCTGATTCAACTCAAGTGGAATCAAAACCTGCCCGCAAATCGAAGAAAAAATCGAATAAGAAAGAAACCCTGCTAACCCTCCTAAATACACAGGATAAAACCTCTCAAGAGTTTCTGCACGTGGAGGATTATTCCTTTGCCGAACAGGGAAACTTCGTAGCCATTTCGCATACCAGCACCGACTCGCTCGAGCAAAGCCTCCTAACGATTTTTGATGCCAACTTGGGACAGGCCAAACAAATCTTTAAGGAGAAAGGCGAATTGTCGAACCTTGCCTTTAGCAAAGATGGTAAAATGCTGGTGTTCCACTTCAGTGCCGATACGGGCAAAGTAAAAGTTTTTGACCTTTACCTATGGAAAGAGGCGCAAACACAAGCAACCAAAATACTTGATGCCGCTTCGGCAGGAATACCAACAGGATGGGTGGTTAGTCAGCATCAGAAGCCTCGTTTTAGCGACGATGGCACCCGTCTTTTCCTATCAACCTTTCCAAAACCCAAGGAGGAGCCCAAGGATACCCTTACAAAGGATGAAAAAGTGATATTCGACCTCTGGAGTTGGACCGATACCCTGCTGCAAACTCAGCAAAAAGTTAATTTGAAAAGGGAATTGCAGAAATCGTACCTTGGTGTTTATATTATAAAAGACCAAAAGTACACCCAGCTGGCCGACAAAAAATTGGAAACAGTAAGAACCGACCGCAAGGGCAATGGTAAGTACGCCATAGGCATTGACAGGACACCCTACCAATGGAGTATGACCTGGGATTACCCGTCGGGGAGCGACTACTATCTGATTGAAATTGAAACTGGTGAGCGTAGGATTATTGCCAAAAACAATTCAACCTACCCATCACTATCGCCCGACGGGAAGTACTTGGCCTTTTACCAACCATCGGATAGCACCTGGTACGGAATGAGCACTCGTAATATGAAATCGTTCCCGCTTACCAGCCAAATTAAATCGAACTTTTACGACGAATTGGTTGATACCCCAAGCGAACCTTGGCCTTACGGTATGGCCGATTGGTCAGCCGATAGTAAATCGATAATACTATACGATCGATACGATATCTGGCAAGTATTTATGAGCGGTCGTAAAGATCCCATTTGCCTAACCAGTAACCATGGCGCCTATAATAAAATTAGGTATAGGTACCTACGCCTCAACTCTGAACAGGACGGAATACCCACCGATGAGCCTATGCTGATATCACTTTTTGATGAGAAAGATAAGCAGTCGGGTTTTGCAACAATTTCGCTCAACAAGCAACAGGAGCCAAAGCTTCTGTTAAAAAACCCGTTCAGATATTCTGTTAGAGCCAATAGTGAGGATTTATCAACTCTGCTTTGGACACGCCAATCGTATGCAGAATACCCCAATCTTTGGGTTA
>DDWD01000062.1 GCA_002345825.1 Bacteroidales bacterium UBA2295 | reverse complement strand
CCGAGGTATTCCCAACCGATGGTCATCCTGTGGTGTATGGCGAAAAAATTATCGATCCCAAAGCCCCAACCGTTCTGGTTTACGCTCACTACGATGTTATGCCCGTTGACCCAATTGAACTTTGGAATACCAAGCCTTTCGAACCCGTAATAAAAGACGGCAAAATCTGGGGACGTGGCTCCGATGACGATAAAGGTCAGGGTTTTATGCACGCAAAAGCGTTTGAGTTGATGCTTAAAACAAATACCCTGCCCTGTAATGTAAAATTTATGATCGAAGGCGAAGAGGAAGTGGGCTCACCCAACTTGGGAAAATGGCTTAAGCAGAATAAGGAGATGCTTAAGGCCGATGTAATCTTGGTATCCGATACCTCATTGCTAGGCAAGGACGATCCTTCAATAACCACAGGCCTTCGTGGTCTTTCGTATGTTGAGGTTGAACTTACTGGCCCCGATCACGATTTGCACTCAGGCCTTTTTGGTGGAGCAATTGCCAACCCAATCAACATTCTATCTAAAATGATAGCCTCGTTACACGACGAGAATAACCATATCACCATTCCTGGTTTTTACGATGATGTGATGACGGTTTCCGACGGTGAACGTACCGAGATGAACAAAGCCCCTTTCGATGTTGAAGAGTACAAAAAGTCGGTTGGGGTAGATGAAATTTGGGGCGAAAAAGGCTACACTAGCCTCGAGCGTGTGGGCATTCGTCCTACTCTCGATGTGAATGGTATTTGGGGAGGATACATTGGCGAAGGAGCCAAAACAGTTCTTCCATCAAAGGCTTATGCTAAGATATCGATGAGGTTAGTACCTAACCAGGAGCATAAACACATTGCCGAGTTGTTTAAAAAGCATTTCGAGAAGATTGCACCTCCTTATGTTAAGGTCGATGTTAAATATCTACACGGTGGGCAGGGTTATGTTTCGCCAACCGATAGCCCTGCATATATTGCTGCAAGCAAGGCCATGGCCGATACTTTTGGCAAAAAGCCAATTCCTTACCGTAGCGGTGGTAGTATTCCTATAATAAGTACATTTGAAGAGATATTAGGCATCAAGTCAATCCTTTTAGGATTTGGCTTAGGAGCAGATGCTATTCATTCTCCAAACGAGAATTATCCGCTTGAGCAATTCTTTAAGGGGATTGAGACTATACCTTTGTTCTATAAATACTTTGCCGAATTGGCCAAGAAGTAAAGTGTTGTTCTCTAATCATAATATCCCAGCTGCTAGGCTGGGATATTTTTTTGTCCTCCATGGATTTATTAGATGCATTTTGCTAACTTGCAAGCATAAAATTTGTTTAGCCATGAAATCAACAAGTAAGCATAGTATACTTTTCCTTACCGCTTTCACCCTTATTCTTTTTGGATGCAACGGCGTTGAGAAACAAGTGCAACAGAATAAAATTGTTGATAAGCAAGAGATTGCCGAGGAGGCTGTTAAAACCTGGATGATACAGTCCAATGAGTATCCGCATTATAAGCCAGTTGTTTTTGGCGATTTAACCCCACGATACGAGAGGTCGAGCCGTACATTACAGCTTACCATTGAGATAGCAAATGAGGAAGCGATAAGTAAAACAAACGGGAACAAACAACGCCTCGATAGTTTGAAATCCGAAATTGCCAAGTACAGGAATGATCTTTTAGGGTATTTGCTGCCCCATAAATTTCAGGAACTAAATATGGCAGGCGAAACCATAAATCGAGAGCTGCTTTTTTTTCTCGATACCACGCTTAAAGTTGCTTCGGCCCTGCCGCCCGAATCGTTTGATTACATTCTCGACGAGAAAGTTTTTTTTAGACCCGATTCGGATTTTGAGTAACCTTGCTAAAAGAGCATTTCAAAAATTTTGTGCTGCACCTCACGGCTTATAACTAGCTTGCTGAGGTGTTTTTTTATCTTCTCCTCGTTGTGTTGTTGCCCTTTTAGGCTGGTTGCAAGGGCTTCTCTTTCGAAATGGCTGAGGTTGCCACCCGATATTGTGAAACTGGCTATTATGCCCTTTTTCACATCAACAGTAAGTGTTGCTGTGTTGTCTTTTATTCTAAATTCTCGCGTAAAGCTATAACTGGGAGAGTAGCCAAAATTCCATTCCCAAGTGGTGTATTTTTTGGTCATAAGGTCGTAAATCGCTTCATTATCTTTTGGCGTAAGCTGGTGTTTGTTGAGGTTGCTAAACTCATTATCCATATAGCCAATCAGTTGTTCCCTGAAACGTTCAAGGCTAATCTCCGAAGGTAGTAGCTCCGAAAGGTTCACGGTATTGGCTCGTACGGATTTTACTGCTTGGTCGACATACCTGTTGGTGCTTACATACAGCAATTCGGCTAGTAACTGCATATTGGTATCGAAAAGCAATGTGCCATGGTGCATAACCCGGTTTTTGAATACGTGCTCTGCGTTTCCCGATACCTTTTTCCCATTTGCATAAATGCTGTTATGCCCTTCGAAACTGGCATCAATACCAAATTCACGAAGAAATTCGATAATTGGTTTTGTGTACCCCCTAAAGTCAACAAGTTTCCCCACCTTGCTGTTTTTAATAAATGTGAAGTTGAGGTTCCCCAAGTCATGGTAAACGGCCCCGCCGCCCGATAGCCTTCGGACAACTTTTATATCTTTTTGCTTGGCCAAGCCGTAATTTATCTCAGCAAAGGTGTTTTGATGCTTGCCAACAATTACCGACGGTTCATTAACGTAGAGCATGAATATATCTTCGGAGATATTCTTGAGTAGATATTCTTCCGAAGCTATGTTGAAGTATGGATTGGTGTTGGTTTGGTTAATGCAAAGCATTGTTGTGGGTTTTGGTATTCAAATATATTCAAAAAAGCTCTTTTTGAATGGCTGTTCTTGATATTATGCTATAAATGCTAGGTTATTATTCACCCCAGAGGGGTATTATACCTATAGAATAAGATTTTAATGGCAAACAAGCACCCCAGCGGCTGGCATAGGCCATAGCCGTCAAGTTAAGGTTGGTTTCCCAACAAATAGGGTGCTTCGGAGCTAATATTATTCTTCTTTACTTTCTCCTTAGATGAGAAAGTAAGCAAAGAATCAAGGCAAAACTATGCTACTACGCGCCCTGCCAAATAGTAAGCCCCACGGCGACGTAAGCGATTTGGAACGTAGCAAGGCAATCATTATCCCCAGCATTCACTATTTTGCAACGCTTTATAATCCTTGTTGCTTTCATCCAACGCGTTCCAAATCAAACGCAAGCGCCCTCGCACTTGGGGCTAACTATTTAGCATTCCCTTCACCGCTGCCGCAGTTTTGCCTTCCCACCGCACCTCGCTCATTGCCGGATACTAGCATTCTCTAGCCCATCCCACCTTGACTTTTATCGCATTTCAGATTGCTCATCGATTAAAAAAAATCGTATAATCCTTAAATTTCAAGACATAAACATCCATAGCCTGACGGCTATGGGCATAGACAGGGGTGCAATAATGAGCGTAATTTATAGCGCCCCACTTTAACGGATATGGCCTACTGCAGCCAGTCTTTATGAGCGTGTGTAAATTTTACAACCTCTATTTAGTAAAGAACATAATAAAGAAGAGCCACCCAACATTGGATGGCTCTTTATTATTGAGAAACAAAAAATGCTACTTAAGGTTGTGCTTTTTTACAAAATCTTCAAGAACACCTTTAAGGTCTGGCTTGCCAATTTCTGCCAAATCGTAGAATACACGGGCAGTTGGTTTCTTGATATTGATGATGCGCGAAAGATCGATAGGAGTACCAATAACTACGGTGTCGCAATCGGTATTGTTAATGGTAGCTTCAAGGTCTTTAAGCTGCTGCTCGCCATAGCCCATAGCAGGAAGAATTTGTCCAATCTCTGGGTATATCTCATAAGTTTCCTTCAATTTACCAACAAGGAATGGCCTAGCATCAACCTCTTGACTACAGCCAAATTTACGGGCGGCAACTGTACCGGCACCAATCTTCATATTTCCGTGGGTCAGAGTTGGTCCATCCTCAACAATTAGGCAACGCTTACCTTTGATAAGTTCGGGCTTATCAACAGAAATTGGTGAAGCACCATCAACAACAATTGCATTGGGGTTTCGGCTAGCAATACTCTCACGAACTGTCTGGATTCCCTCGGGGCTAGCAGAGTCCATCTTGTTGATAACTACAACATCGGCCAGGCGAAGGTTCACCTCACCGGGGTAGTAGTTAATTTCGTTACCCGCACGGTGTGGGTCAGCAACAGTGATGGTTAGGTCGGGCTTGTAGAAAGAAAAGTCGTTGTTTCCACCGTCCCAAAGTATTACATCACATCCTGATGGGTCTTTCTCCGCATCGCGAAGGATGGCTTCGTAATCAACACCTGCATAAATAACATTCCCGCGAACTACGTGTGGTTCGTACTCTTCCATCTCCTCGATAGTACATTTGTGCTTGGCTAAGTCTCCAACTTCAGCATAACGCTGAACCTTTTGAGCAACCAAGTCGCCGTAAGGCATTGGGTGGCGAACGGCAACCACTTTAAGGCCCATATCCATAAGGTGCTCAATAACCTTACGAGATGTTTGCGACTTACCACAACCTGTACGCGTAGCAACCACGGCAACCACAGGCTTGGTACTTTTTACCATCGTTTCGTTAGGGCCCAGAAGCATAAAGTTAGCACCAGCAGCGTTAACAGCGGAGCTAATCTTCATTACGTGTGAATAGTTTACATCGCTGTATGAGAATACACAGTCGTGTACGTTTTTCTCTTTAATGAGATTTTCAAGTTCTTCCTCGGCTACAATGGGGATACCGGAGGGGTAAAGAGCTCCGGCAAGCTCAGCTGGATATTTTCTGCCATCAATGTCGGGAATCTGAGCAGCAGTAAATGCTACTACGTTGTACTGGTCGTTGTTGCGGAAAAAGGTGTTAAAATTGTGAAAATCCCTTCCGGCTGCACCGATAATAATTACATTTCGTTTGTTCATAAAACTTTTAGATTTAATTGTTTAACTATAATATTACTACTGGGTGTAAATGCGATATGGAAAACGCCCAACAAAATTATAAGTTTAAATTTCTGGCAAAAGGTTTAGTAAAAAAAAATGAATCATCCAATTTATTTGGGGGTGTTTTTGGTGTGTAAATGCTTGTTTTTTCGGGTGTTATATAGCATATGTTAAGAAACATATTTGGCAAATCCGGCTCTCATTATCAATTGTATGAGGTGTGAGGAGGATAATGTTGATGGAAAAATGGGGTGTAATGCCTATTTGGCGGTTTGCTTAAATCATAAAAAAGTGTAAAGCCTACCTTGGAGTTAATAGCCAGTTGGCACAACGATATATTGCTCAATTTTGCTAATTTTGTCGAAAATCATTATGCTATGGATGAAAGAATGAGGCTGCATACACAGAGTCTTGTCAAGAGATATCGTTCAAGAACTGTTGTTAAAGGTGCTTCGGTTGAGGTAAGCCAGGGCGAAATTGTTGGGTTGCTTGGACCCAATGGCGCAGGCAAAACCACTACTTTTTATATGATTGTGGGTTTAGTTACGCCCAATGCAGGAAAAATTTTTCTCAACGATATTGAAATCACCCGAGAGCCTGTGTACCGTAGAGCACAACGCGGGATTGGCTACTTGGCCCAGGAGGCATCTGTGTTTCGTAACCTTAGCGTAGAGGACAACCTGAAGGCCGTTTTGGAGATGACAACTTTTACTAAGGAGTACCAGCGCGAAAAGGTGGAGTTGCTGCTCGATGAGTTTGGGTTGCAGAAAATTAGAAAAAGTATGGGGATACAGCTTAGCGGAGGTGAGCGTAGGCGTACAGAGATTGCTCGCGCATTAGCTCTAGAGCCCAAATTTATCCTGCTCGATGAGCCGTTTGCTGGTGTCGATCCCATTGCAGTTGAAGATATTCAGGCAATTGTGGCTAAACTTAAGGACAAGAATATTGGAATTCTAATTACCGATCATAACGTGCACGAAACGCTAACCATTACCGATAGGGCTTACCTGCTTTTTGAGGGAGATATCCTTAAAGCGGGGACTGCCGAGGAACTCGCAGAAGACCCAGAAGTACGGAAGGTGTATCTTGGACAGAATTTTGAACTCCGACGATAAAAATGCAATACGTGGGGGGAAACCACAAAAACAGTTTATTATGAAAATCTCATCAAATTTTGATAGTGGCAATATTGAAATTGTTAACGCCGAAAAACACGATAATATAAGGCTTAAAATAAGGCGCGACACCTATGCCGAAACCTTTCAGTGGTTTTATTTCCGCTTGCACGGTGCCGAAGGATTTCCCTGCAAGTTTAGCATCGAGAATGCAGCCAAGGCCAGTTATCCCGAAGGTTGGCCTGGCTATAATGTTTATGCGTCATACGATAGGGTAACCTGGTTCTGTGTACCTACAACCTACAGTGACGGCGTGCTCAGCTTTGAGCACACTCCCGTTGAAAACTCTATGTTTTTTGCATACTCTACACCTTACACCTACGATCAGCATTTGGATTTGATTAGTGCCGTTCAGCTATCTCCACTTTGCGTTACTGAACTTTTAGGCGAAACGGTTGAGGGGCGCGATATCGATTTGCTTGTAATTGGTGAGCCCGACGAGAATAAAAAGAAAATATGGATAGTTGCTCGCCAGCATCCTGGCGAACCACAGGCCGAGTGGTTTATGCAAGGGCTAATTGAGCGACTGATCGATGAGAGCGATCCCGTATCGCGTACATTACTCTCTAAGGCAGTCTTTTACCTTGTTCCCAATATGAATATCGACGGGGCAGTTGCTGGTAACTTAAGGGTTAATGCTGCAGGAAAGAACTTAAATCGGGAGTGGGCTAAACCCGATGTTGAGCTATGCCCCGAGGTGCATTACGTTCGGAAAAAGATGGAAGAGGTGGGAGTCGATATGTTTCTCGATATTCATGCCGATGAGGGACTACCTTACTCTTTTGCCTCAGGAATTGAGGGAATACCATCCTACGATGAGCGGTTAAAGTGGTTGCAAGAAAATTTCCTTGCCAAGTGGGTTGAGTATAGCCCCGATTTTCAAACCGAGCAGGGGTATCCCAAAAACGATCCCGGTAAGGCAAATCTTAACATCGGATCTAAGTTTGTAGGTGAGCACTTTAAGTGCATGTCGATGACCATTGAAATGCCCTTTAAGGATAATGCAAACCTCCCCGACAGGAACTTTGGTTGGTCGTCCGATCGGTCATTGAGGTTAGGTGAGAGCATCCTGGGACCAGTGTTGTTTGTGCTCGATAGGCTAAGGTAATTCCAAAAGATTTTTGTTTCAAAGCCTTTGAAATGTAAATGGAATGAAAGGGTAATGTGATTATTGGCAGGCTGCTCTTATGGTTTGAGCAAGCGAAGCTGTATCAACTTCGCTTATTAGAACTGTGATTTTTGCCTTTTCGTAGTACTTTTTCCGTTCGTCAAGTACCCTGATGATGTAATTGTTCAGCTCATCCTTGCTTTTTCCCCATAGCAAAGGTCTTTCGGTTTTTGCATCAATCAACCTTGCCAGCAGCTCTTCAACCTCTGCTCTGAGGTAAACTGTTATGCCCACCTTGTTCATAAAATCCACACTGTTGTAAAAACAGGAAGTTCCGCCACCCGAAGCAACTACCATATCCTCATCCATTGCCGAAATGTCCCTCAGGGCCTTGTTCTCTAATTCTCTGAATTTATCCTCACCATGGAGTTCGAAGATAGCCTTAATTGATTGGCCTTCCTGCTCTTCGATGTAATGATCAAGGTCAATAAACCTGAAGTTCATCTCCTTGGCCAGTTCTCCACCAATGGTGGTTTTGCCGCTGGCCATAAACCCAATTAGAAATACTTTCATGGGGTACAACATTTATGGATTAGGTTGTGGTTTGTCCTCTTGCAAGCCTTGCTTTATGCTGATATTATAGTTCTAGGGTCATTTGGGATGCGCTATCACTACCATCTTTGCCTTCGTTGTGATCTTGTGTTTCGCTAGGGATAATATCATCGGCAGGAATCTCCTCCTCCTTTTGAAGTGGCTCAACAAACTTGGCAGTTTTTACTTCTAAGCTTGAAATCCGCTTGCCCTTGGCCTTGTGGCTTTTCACTCCAATGAATTCTTCAACATCTATTTGCTCGGGCTCTTTACTCGAATTTTTCCCGCCAAAGGTTACCATTAAGCAAGGGTAGGTGTCATCGTTTACCTCTACTAGACGCGACTTTCCGCCGTTGGATATAAAACACTGAGGTCTGTCAGTTGCTTCAATGGTAAATCGTTTTACGTAGTAAAAACCTTGTTCACCATCAAAGTAGGTTGCGGAAAACACCTTCTCCTCTTTGTACTTTTCAATTAGTAGGATATTATCGGCAAAGTGGGTCGAAGGGTCAATCCCCGATAAGTAGTACTCCCCATCCTTGGTTACTACTAGTAATCTATCGTTCGATTGGAACTCGCCAATCAGTTCGCCTCGGCCATCGTTATTAAGTCGGAATACATCCCAGTCGAACCAAACCTTTATACCACCCAGCGTGCTGCCAATCTTCTCCTTTACTTGTACCTTGTGGATTGCATATCGGGTAAAAATGTTCCCTTGCGACTGGCGACCTTTAATTACAAGTTGACTAAAATCAAGCTCCATAATAAGGCTCCGTAGCCTTGGGCGTGGCTTAAGGAAAACTTTTAGCAACTCAGCCTCACCGTTGGGGTTGTAGCTTAAATAGATAAGCTCCGACCCCTCTGTGCCCTTGGTTATGTTGTACTCCTTATCGCGCGTAACACCTGTTATGGCGCATCGTTTCATCATGATGGCCCCATTGCGCCCATCGCGGTAAAGCACATTGTATATTGTACGGGTGTCGTTACGCTTAAATACCGATATGTGCTGAATGTTTTTTCCGAAGAAAGCTTTCTCGGAAACTTTGGTTATGATGTACTTACCGTTTTTCAGTATTACAATCACTTCGTCGATGTCGGAGCACTCGCCAACAAACTCATCCTTTTTAAGCGCTGTGCCAAAGAAACCCTCCTCGCGATTTACGTATAGTTTTTCGTTGGCAACAACTACTTTAGTAGCCTCAATGGTGTCGAAGCTGCGGATCTCTGTCTTGCGCTCGCGACCCTTGCCGTACTTCTTTATTATTTGCTGAAAGTAGTTGATTGCATATGCCACGATATTGGCCAGGTGGTTCTTCACCTCTTCCATCTCCTCCTCAAGTCCTTTTATCTGCTCGTTGGCCTTAAAGGAGTCAAACTTCGATATTCTCTTAATCTTAATCTCGGTTAGTTTGACGATATCGTCGCGGGTGATCTCTCGCCTTAGCAAATTCTTAAATGGCTCTAGGCCCCTGTCGATGGTTTCAATAACCGATTCCCACGTTTCGCAATCCTCAATGGTGATGTATATTCGATTCTCAATAAAAATCTTCTCGAGCGACGACATATGCCAGTTCTCTTCTAGCTCGCTTAGCCTTATCTCCAGCTCACGGGTAAGCAGGTACTTGGTTCGCTCCACCGATGTTCGCAGAATCTCCTTAACCCCCATAAAGCGGGGCTTGTTATCGTAAATAATGCATGAGTTGGGCGATAGCGAAATTTCGCAATCGGTAAAGGCGTATAGTGCGTCAATGGTTTTGTCGGGCGAAATGTCGGGCGAAAGGTGGATGTGGATTTCCACGTTTTGCGCCGTGTTGTCGTCTATCTTTTTTATCTTGATTTTGCCCTTATCGTTGGCCTTAAGTATGGAGTCGATAAGCGTGGTGGTGGTTTTGCTAAACGGAATATCCTTTATTACCAGCGTTTTTCGGTCGAGTTTCTCAATCTTAGCTCTAATCTTAACTGCCCCACCACGTAATCCATCGTTGTAACGCGAGCAATCGATATAACCTCCGGTGGGGAAGTCGGGGTATAGCTCAAAATCCTTTCCCTTTAGGTGTAGTATGGCGGCATCAATTATCTCGTTGAAATTGTGGGGTAATATTTTAGAGGCTAAGCCAACCGCAATACCCTCAACGCCTTGTGCAAGAAGCAAAGGGAACTTTAGCGGGAGTGTGACGGGTTCTTGGTTACGGCCATCGTAGGTGAGCATCCACTCGGTGGTTTTTGGGTTGAACACCACATCGAGTGCAAATTTCGATAGCCGAGCCTCAATGTAACGGGGTGCAGCTGCACCATCGCCAGTTAGAATGTTACCCCAGTTACCCTGCATATCTATTAGCAGATCCTTCTGGCCAAGCTGCACCAAGGCATCGCCAATGGAAGCATCGCCGTGTGGGTGGTACTGCATGGTGTAACCTATGATATTGGCCACCTTGTTGTAACGCCCATCGTCAAGGCGTTTCATCGAGTGTAGTATGCGTCGCTGTACAGGCTTTAGCCCATCGTCGAGGTGAGGAACGGCTCGCTCGAGGATTACGTACGAGGCGTAATCGAGAAACCATTCCTTGAACATACCCGAAACTTGAACCTTTTTTGCACCATCGCCAGTTAGCTTGGCTATCCGATTGTGCTCCTCTGTGGAGGTTTTTCGGGTGCCATCGCCATTCAGTAAATCTTCCGCTTCAAAGTCGTCGAATTGCATTGTATGTGTTGCTATTTCTTGCTAAGGTAAATAATTGTTAAACCACAGCCTCTTCCTCAATTTCAAGCATCGACTCGTCGGTGCTTG
>DDWD01000120.1 GCA_002345825.1 Bacteroidales bacterium UBA2295 | reverse complement strand
AGGTTAAGGAGTGGACTTTAAACGGCACGCCGGTTGCCGATAACACAACCAACGAGTTTGTAATTGCTAGCCTCGATGTTGATATTACAGTTACCGTTGAGTTCGAAGAGGTAGTTGCAGAAACCTATACTGTTACGTTCAGCGTAGTTGAGGTTGAAGGAGCAACTAACGGTACCCTTACTGCCGCTGTTAATGAGGTTGAACTAACCTCTGGCGATGAGGTTGAGGAGGGTAGCGGGGTTGTGTTTACAGCAACACCAAACGATGGGTATAAGGTTAAGACTTGGACTCTGAACGGAGATCCTATTGCCGACTTTATCGAGAATTCCTACACCATTTCAGAATTAACAATTGATGTGGTTATTACGGTAGAGTTCGAGGTGATTACCAGCGTGCCAACGTTGTCGCTCAGCAATGTTAAGGCATACCCTAACCCATTCACAAATACCATTAAACTTGACAATTCCGAACTGGTAACCCGTGTTGTGGTAACCGATATGATTGGAAAGCAGGTTATGGTGATTGACCTGAATGGAGATAACGTTATTAATACTAGCAGTTTAAGAGAAGGCGTATACCTTATCATTCTTGAAAATCAGAACGGACAACGTGTTGTTCGCCGAATGATCAAGAGATAGCTAGACCAAATAACTAATGTTTATGAAAAAGACTCGGCATAATCGCCGAGTCTTTTTTTAAAAACTGTGTTTTACAAATAATTCAAAGGGTAGAGCTAAAGTTTATCTCAGTTTTTTAGCGAAATATTGCTGGATATAAAATATAGGTGTAAATTGTCGCCCTTTTTCCTCTTATCAGTAGGTTGCGATGTGTAGGTTGTTTTTTTGTAGTTACTAATATCATTTGAATGAAAAAGTATTTACTCAAGTTTTTACTCGTATTTTTTGTCTCTATCTCGTTTGCACAAGCTCCCGAGGGATACTACTCCACGGCTCATGGCAAGCAAGGGCAGGATCTTATGGAGGCACTTCATTATATTATAAAGGATCACACGGTGCTCAGCTACACCCCTGGGGTTTGGGAAGCAATGTACTATACCGATCGGAAGGCAAACGGTGATGTGTGGGATATGTACTCCGATAAACCAGATGGCACACCTGCTTATACCTACACTTTTTTCGATGATCAGTGTGGAAACTATTCCGGCGAAGGGTCGTGTTACAACAGGGAACACTCCTTTCCCAAAAGTTGGTTTAACGATGCCAGCCCAATGTACACCGATATTTTTCATCTATACCCAACCGATGGTTATGTCAATGGTCAGCGGGGCAACCTTCCCTTTGGTGAGGTGAGTAATGCCGATTGGACCTCCACAAACGGAAGTAAGAAAGGATCTAATTCCTATCCTGGTTATTCCGGAACTGTTTTCGAACCCATCGACGAGTACAAGGGCGATTTTGCCCGCACCTATTTCTATATGGCCACTCGTTACTACGATCAGATGTACACCTGGTCCAATGTGGTAACCAATGGTACACAGCACCCAGCATACGAGGAGTGGGTAGTAAATCTATTGCTCGATTGGCATGCAAACGATCCGGTGAGCGAAAAGGAGATCAACAGGAACAATGTGATTTTCGAAAGCTATCAACATAACCGTAATCCATTTATTGACCATCCGGAGTATGTTCTAAGCATTTGGGGCGATGAAACGGTGGTTGAGTATACCGTTCAGTTTACTGTTACCGATGGCACTAATCCAATACAAGGAGCACAAGTGGTTGTTACAGGACACCCCGCCTTGCCAACCACTAATGCCAGTGGCCAAACAGCTACTCAGCTAGCCAGTGGCGACTACACCTATTCCGTTTCGGCCAACGGATACAATTTTGTAAATGGCAGTTTTTCGGTAGGCGTAAGTGATATATCTATCCCGGTTTCACTTAATCTTTCCCAAGGAGATGATGAAGGTCAGGCATTGCTAGTGGAGTATTTTAAGTACCAAGCTGGCCAAAACCTAATTGACAATGGCTGGACATCGCATAGCGGAACCTCGGGCGATATTAAAATCGTTTCTCCTGCTCTAGAGTTTGATAATTACCACGGAAGCGGGGTTGGCAATGCTGTCGCTTTGTATGATAATGGTCAGGATGTTAATGTGAACTTCCCTGAACAAACCCAGGGTACTGTTTATGTTGCCTTTACGGTGCAAACCCAAACCACAAATGCTGAGGGATACTTTTTGCATCTTGGGCAAACCGAATTGGAGACAAATTTTTTCACCAGGGTTTGGGTCAACGCAACAGGTACCGGGCTCGGTATAGGTTCTTCAACCCCATCGAGTTTTGTTACCATAACCACCGATACCCCTTGGCTGGCTGTGGTAAAGCTAAGTCTTGATACTAAGCAAAGTCAACTATTTGTGTTTAGCTCCTTCCCATATGCTGAACCAGCTGAAGCGCACGCTTCGTTTGCCGAAACGGCAAGTTTTAGTAATGTTGGTACGATTGCTCTCAGGCAGTTTAGCGCAAATCAGCGGGTAATGGTCGATGGCATTAGAGTGGCAACCAGCTGGACAGAGGCTGTTTATGGTAGTGGTGACGAACCGCCCTCAGCTTACACGGTAAAATTTTCAGTTATAAATGTCGACGGCCAGCCCCATGGAACCTTAACGGCAACGGCAAACGGTGATGATATCTCCACAGGTGATGCTGTTGGCCAGGGTGCTGAGGTCGTGTTTACAGCCAGTCCAGCCTCGGGCTATGAACTGGATACTTGGGTAATCAACGGACAAGAAGACGAAACGATAACCGACCTGACCTTTAGCATTGACAATCTAACTCAGGATGTTGATGTGTCCGTGCGGTTCAGGGCTATTCCTCCAGCTACATATTTGATAACTTTTGGAGTTGTTACGATTGATGGTGGCCCCCATGGAACCCTAACGGCAATGGCAAACGGTGATGATATCTCCACAGGTGATGCTGTTGGCCAGGGTGCTGAGGTTGTGTTTACAGCCAGTCCAGCCTCGGGCTATGAACTAGATACTTGGGTAATCAACGGACAAGAAGACGAAACGATAACCGACCTGACCTTTAGCATTGACAATCTAACTCAGGATGTTGATGTGTCCGTGCGGTTCAAGGCTATTCCTCCAGTTACATATTCAGTAACTTTCGGAGTTGTTACGGTTGATGATGCCCCCCATGGAATACTCGAAGCATCTTCACAATCAGAGAGCATTAGCAGTGGGGATAGGCTTAATGAAGGTAGCAGCATTGTCTTTGTTGCAAACCCCGACAATGGATATGAGGTGAAGGCTTGGGCCGTAAATGGCGAAACAATTGCCGACTTTACTGAGGTAGCCTACACAATTCTATCACTCAAAAAGGATGTGGTTGTTACGGTAGAGTTCGAGATGGTAACTAGTGCACCAATGGGTTGGATCAACAAAGTAACGCTACATCCCAACCCATTCACAAATACCATTAAACTTGACAATTCCGAATTGGTAAGTCGTGTTGTTGTAACCGACATGATTGGTAAGCAGGTTATGGTGATTGACCTGAATGGAGAGAACGTTGTTAATACTAGCAGTTTAAGAGAAGGCGTATATCTTATCATTCTTGAAAATCAGAACGGACAACGCGTTGTTCGCCGAATGATCAAGAGATAACTCGACCATAAAGGAAATTCCATCACAGAGGCTGCCACAATTTATTGTGCAGCCTCTGTTTATTATGCCTCTTTGTTCAAAACTTTTCAGCCCAGAACTTGTTTCATACCCTGAAATGCGATAACTTAAAGCCCTTTTCCCTTCATATTTAGTGAGGGGAGAAGTTGCAATAAATAACAACTAATTGTCAAACTAAATCTAACTAACTATGAGAAAAACTTTACACAAATTAACTACAATTTTAGCAGTCCTAACACTTCTGGCCTGGAGTCATTTTGTCATAGGACAAAGCCTGCCAATCTATGAGGGGTTTGATTATTCTGCTTCTGAGGCTCTCGGAGCACAGGCCAATTGGACAAATGTTAACTCAGGTGATGAAATACTAGTTATTTCAGGATCCCTATCATTTGATGGACTGCCTGCGTCAGTGGGTAATTCTATTAGCTTTGATGGTGCAGGTATGGATCCTTACATTGAGTTTGCAGAAGTTACTACAGGTACTGTTTACGCTTCGTTTATTGTTAAGGTAACAGATCAGTCGGCTATTTCTGATTTAGAAGATGGTGGGTATTTTGCTGCTTTAGCAGGTGGAACAAGTTCATATGATGGAAGATTATGGGTGCGTCCTAATCCAGACGCTGCTGGAACGACTTTTGATTTTGGATATGGTAGCGTTTCATCTACACCTCCAACTTCAAGTGGTACTTATAATGTAGGAGATGTTATTTTTATTGTAATGAGTTACAGTCTCGAAACGGGTGAAACAAGTGCATGGGTTAACCCAAGTAGTGCTTCTTTTGGAGGAGAGTCTATACCTTCTCCAACTATAACTAGCATAGATGAAAGCATTGCGTCAGGTATTAAGTATTTTATGCTAAGACAAGATTCTTCAGGAGAGACGCCTTTTATTGAACTTGATGAGTTAAGAGTTGGGTTGAGTTGGGCAGATGTAACTCCAACTGCTGGTCCCGATGTAACTGCACCAGTGCCTACATTTGTTCCTGAAGATGCTGCTACAGACATTGACATTGATGTTAACCCAACCATCACCTTCGACGAGGTAGTTTATACATCTCCAGATGGTGTTTTGGTTGACAATAGCAATGTCGAATCCCTGATTACCTTTACCGATGGGACTGATATGGTAGCGTTTTCAGCAACAATTGCCGACAACATCATAACCATTGTACCCGATGCTGATTTGGCGAATAGTCAATCCTATTCAATTGCTATTGTTGCCCTTGAGGACGAGGCTGGCAACGCTATGGAGGCCGATGCCAGCGCAACGTTTACTACAATATCAGCAACAGCTCAAACTATTGAGCTAACGGGCGATTACTCTACACCTTACTATGCTAGCGATGAGGTAACAGTTACTTGGAACTCAGCCAATATCGATAATGTGAAGATTGAGGCATGGGTGCCAAGCGAAGAAGCCTGGCAGGTAATGGTTGATAGTGAACCCGCTACAAATGGAACGGCAACCTTCACAATTCCTGCCGATGCAATGTTTAGCGCAGAGTATAAAATCCGCGTTTCCGATGCTGCCGATGGTGAACCCAATGCCGAAAGTGATCCTATAAAGGTTCGTGCGGTTGCAGCCGATTTGGCTACCGTAAGGGCATTTGCTAAGGGTGATGAGTTTAGGTACGATGGCGAAGCATTAGTTACTGCTGTAAATTCCTATAAAAACCGTAAATTTATTGAGGATGCAACAGCAGCCATACTCATTTACGATGCTAGCAGTGTAATTACCACATCGTATGCTATTGGCGATAAGATGTCGGGGGTCGAAGGTAAAATTGATATTTACAATGAGCTGGTTCAGCTTGTACCTCTTGCTGACCCTGGCCAACCAGTTAGCTCTGGAAATGCAGTTGTGCCTACCGTTATGACAATCGATCAGGTTACCTCCGATGATCAGGCTAAGCTTGTAAAATTGGAAAATGTAACCTTTGCAACGCCCGGGACATTCGAAAATGGGAAGAATTACGATGTTACAGATGGAACCAGTACCATAGTATTACGAACTGACTTTTATGATGTTGATTATATTGGTACCGATATGCCTACAGCAGAATTTAATGTTACAGGAGTAGTTATCCAATATCAGTCTACCATGCAGTTAGTTGCTAGGGATGCTGCCGACTTTGAGGATGTGCAAAGCAGCTCGCCTGTTTCGGAGTGGGGCAGCGATGTGAAAAGCTATCCAAACCCATTTAGCCATACACTATGGCTCGATAACGTTCAGAATGCCCGCCGTGTGGTGGTAGTTAACCTTATTGGTCAGCAGGTTGTTAATTTGGAACTCAATGGCGATAGCCGAGTTTCAGTTCCAACCGAGAAGCTATCTAAGGGTGTTTACCTTATCTCTATCGAAGGGCGAAACGGTGAGCGCACGGTTCGTAAAGTAATTAAGAAGTAGCAATTTTTTTAAGCAAGCTGAAAGGCTCCGCATTTTGCGGAGCCTTTTTTTTGCTTTATACCTTACAGCCCTTGAATTTTATCATATAACGCTGTAACTTGGTTATTGTAAAATCGAAATCAAGCGTGTATATGGGCACCCAGATTCCTTTCTTCCGATTGCTGATCCCATTTGTTTGCGGTATTATTTTAGCATTAGCGGTGGAGTTTCAGCTAAGTTCCCTGCAGGCCATCATCCTGCTATCATCGCTTTTTATTATGCTGGTTGTGCTGCTTGTCATTCGCTTATCATGGGCAAACCGGTGGGTGTTTGGCCTTGCTGTATTCTTGTTTCTATTGGCCGCAGGATTTTCCCTGACCCATTTAACGCAGTCGGAAAGTGGTCTTGAGCATGAAGGAGAATTTAGCGTGGTTGCCCGAATACTAGACACACCAGAGGTTAGATTGTCGAGCACAAGGGTGCTTGTTCGCATTGAGATGATTAAAAAAAACGAGGAGTGGCAGTCAGTAAGCGAGAAATCTTTACTGTACTTCTCTGCATCCGATTCAGTTGCCCAATATCTTAAGTTTGGTAACCTGTTGGTTTTTAAAGCAAATTTCACTACCCCTCCACAAGCTAAAAATCCCTACCAGTTTAACTACGCTAAATATCTGTCCAAAAAAGGTGTTCATCGCGTAGCCTTTGTTCCCGCACAGAGTTGGATGGTGGTTGGGCATATGCAGCACTGGCTTTTTTCAAAATCTTTTGGGCTAAGAGAAAGGCTGCTCTCACTTTTTCAACGGGTTGGCGTTGAGGGCGAAAACCTTGCCGTTTTGTCGGCTTTAACTATGGGGTACAAGAGTTTGCTCGACCAGGAAACCCGACGAGTATTTTCGGCCTCGGGAGCTATGCATATTCTGGCGGTCTCTGGCTTGCACGTGGGGATTCTTTTCACCACGCTATCGGCATTTCTGTTTTTCTTCGATAGAGTAAAACGAGGGAAGTACCTCAAAGCCATTGTTTTAATAATTTTTCTTTGGTTTTTTGCGGCTTTTACTGGGTTATCACCCTCGGTTTTGCGCGCAGCGCTTATGTTTACATTGGTAATTATTGGAACATCCTTTCGCTACCAAACCAATATTTACAACACCCTTAGCGCATCAGCCTTTGTAATTCTGGTTGCTAACCCTATGCTAATTACCGAGGTTGGGTTTCAGCTCTCATACCTTGCAGTGCTATCCATTGTTTTTTTCTACCCACATATCTACAACCTTTTGTATGTCAAAAATAGATGGATTGATAAGGTGTGGGTTTTGATTTCGGTGTCGCTGGCTGCCCAGCTGGGCACTTTTGTGCTTGGGCTTTTCTACTTCAATCAGTTTCCTAAATACTTTCTGCTCACTAATCTCTATGCTATTCCCATGGCGTTCGTAGTTTTGTACCTTACAATTGGGCTGCTATTCTTCTCACCAATTCCAATGGTTTCCTCCGCCCTTGGCTGGTTGCTTAACGAGTCATTATCGTTACTGAACAGTTTAATTCGATTTACCGAGAGCCTTCCGTATTCCACATCCACAGGGATATCTATTAGCAGTAGCCAAGCGCTTGCCCTACTTTTTGCAATTTTGATGTTAGCCCTTTTTCTTGAGTTCCGAAAATCATATTATATTAATTTGCTGCTGGGTGCTCTTTTGATATTTTTTGCTGAGCGCGCATACGATTATTCAGTTTTGAGTAGGCAAAGCGAGTTGGTTTTTTTTGCCGATAGGCAGGAATCGCTGATAGGAATCCGCAATGGCAGAAATATACACATTTGCACTGCCGATACAACTTCTGGTCTTAAAACCAGCGACTTTTCGTTTACTCTCGATGGATATATTAATAGGATAGGGGCGGGGCAGAATCAACCAGTTATTCCATTCAACGAGTTTAGTTTACAACAACCTAATCGAATGCAACGCTTCTCTAGTCGTACAACCGAGTTGGGGCATTGGCTATCCTTCAACAATTACCTTATCTTTATCCCAACACCTTCTGATCACATAAAAATAATCTCACCCCATAAACTTTATGTTGATCTTATGTTGGTCAACAGAGCATCAGCCTCCGATATTAAACAACTTTTTGATGTCATAAACCCAGGCCTAGTGGTTGTTGACGATACGGTTCCCCCCTGGCAGCTAACAACCATAAGGAACGAAACAAAGCTTAGAAACTTAAACCTGTACTCAATTGCAGAGCAGGGTGCACTGATCCTTTAACTTTCCTAAGGATTCAAATGGTTACCTTATGAATGTTGTAAAACACGGCAATTTTAGTTGTTATTTTTTTCAAATCTTGTTCCTTTGCTAAGTTGAATCCAAAGCATTCGCAAAATAGCAAGTATTTGGCGTATAGTGATTTGTGTTTTGCTTGGTTGTTGTTGTTTGTTTAATCGAAAACCATATTTGTATGAATGCTATTTTGAACCATCGATCAATCCGAAAGTATAAAAGCACCCCTCTAGAGGAGTCATTACTAAATGACATATTATATGCAGGTACTCGTGCCTCTACCACTGGAAATATGCAAGTTTACAGTATAATCGTAACGCAAGATCAAGCCGTTAAAGATCAACTTGCACCCTGCCATTTCAATCAGCCAATGGTAAAGGAGGCGCCGGTTGTGCTCACCTTTTGTGCCGATTTCAACCGTTTCAATAAGTGGTGTCGCCAGCGTAAGGCAGAGCCAGGTTACGACAATTTCCTTTCCTTTTTCACTGCCGCAATTGATGCTTTATTGGTTGCTCAGAATGTTTGTATTGCTGCTGAGGATAAAGGGCTAGGCATTTGCTACTTGGGTACAACAACCTATACTGCCAATAAAATTATTGATGTGTTGAAACTCCCTAAGGGTGTTGTCCCTGTTACCACTGTTGTGCTGGGTTATCCCGACGAAAGCCCCGAATTAACAGACAGAATTCCTGTCCCCGCTATTCTTCACCGCGAGATTTATCAAGATTACTCCGAGGGCGATATCGATCAGATTTATGCGGCCAAAGAGGCTATGCCCCTAACCAAAAAACTTCTTGAGGAGAATAAGAAAGAAACCCTTGCACAGATCTTTACCGATAACCGTTATAATAAAAAGGATAACGTAGCGTTTTCCAAGGTACTTCTAAAGGTATTGCATGATCAAGGATTTATGAATAACGAGATGTAGTAATAGGCTATCTGATCGCTCAATTGATTTTGCTTTACAACGCTCCATTTCTTTTGCAACATTATTAGTGCGGGGCAAATTTGCATTACCTTTAGTGATGTTTAGGTAATGAAATCTGCTTTTTAAAATCTCAATGGTAAAGAGCTTATCCGTTGCATTAGTTAATGTTTTGCTTTCCTTTGCAGTTAATGCTCAGGTTGTTGGTGTTTTGCTTTTTGATGATCAGGAGCAACAAGAAACCTGTTTCCAATCGCCTGTGAGTTTCGATACCGTATCGGTTTTTAGAAATTTTTCCCGATGCATTTCCACTTTTCATCACCAGGGTTACCTTGAGGCGCGAATTGATTCCATATCAATATTCGATGGTAAAGCATATGCCTTTGGCTATTTGGGTGGCAGGTACCAATGGGCAACAATTACTGCCGACAGTCTTTCCAAAAGCTGGTTTCAACTGGCTGGAATAAGCCCCTCTAGCCTGATACAACAGCCAGTAAGTTCAGAGTCATTAGGAGCGCTAGCCAGCAAAACAATAGGTCACCTCGAGGATGAAGGCTACCCTTTTGCATCCATTCAGTTTTCAAACATCAATATTACAGAGAATCGATTTTTTGCAGATATTCAGGTAAATCCGGGACCCTTAATTCTGCTCGATACCCTATACCTTTTGGGAGATGTTCGTATTTCACGCCGATTTATCGAGTCCTACCTTGGATTTGAAAAAGGGGCAAAGTATCGGGAGTCTGAAATCGCCACATACGACAATAAGTTGCGTACCTTGCCTTTTGCTGATGTCATTAAACCTTTAGAGGTTGAGTTTACTCCAGGCCGAGCAAGAATTTACACATATATTGCTAACCAACGGGCAAATCGATTTTCCGGATGGTTGGGCTTTACTGCAAACCCCGACCAAACTCCACGGTTACGTTTAAACGGAGACGTACAGCTGGTGTTATCCAATATTTTTAACTTGGGTGAGGTTAACTCCCTGCAATGGCAAGCTTTTGAACAGGGTACTCAAAGGCTAAAACTCTCATCGGTTTGGCACTATCTTTTTGGAACAAGGGTAGGAGTAAGCTCGCAATTTAATTTGTATCGGCGCGACTCATCCTATATCAATATAAATCCCAAGTTCGATGTTCGTTTCCCCTTTTCCTCTTGGGAAGCAGGTTTTGGTATAGATCTAAGAGCCTCAAAGGCTATCTCTACCGACGGTGGACTGGGTAGCACCAGCACGTTACTCTATACAGTTTCATTGGGTATGGGACAACCGTTACAGCAAGCCTTACCTACGCGAGGATTTTGGACACACACCGCATTTGGAGTTGGCCATCGAAGCGAGGAGGAAACAAGCAATCAGTTAGATTACTCCTCGGTTGTTGGAGAAGTTGCTGGCAAACTTGTTGGCTACTATCCAATTCACAGTAATTTATTGGTAGCAAAAGTTGATATGAACGGCAGGCTGTTAGCCCATATCAATAGTGCTGAGTCGGCAGTGTTTTTCGAGAATGAAATTTATCGTATTGGCGGATTTGGTTCGCTAAGGGGATTTAATCAGGAATCAATACTTACTCCAGCATATATCATTTCCACCGTCGAGATGCAGCTGAGGATGGCTGGAACCATTAACACATATCTTTTTTTCGATCAGGGCTTAGTTAAGGGGTACGACAACCCCGATATTCAAGTTCCGTTTGGAACTGGTTTTGGAATTCAGATTGCATCGGCTGGGGGGCTAGTAAATATAAGCTATGCGCTGGGCAACGGTATGGGCGAGAGTATGAAGTTTAGCAACGCTAAGATCCATTTGGGCTTTACTGCTAGTTTTTAATTTTTGCCTAAATGCTTGTTTAATGTACTGTACAATAGCTGGATACCACTGCAACCCCATAACATTGAAATAAAAAAGTTCTTTTTTTTGGAAAAAACTCGGATAAGTTATAATTTTGCAGCTCAATAAAAAATAAACCAATTAATTAAAGGCATGATCATAATACCCATTAAAGAAGGCGAGAATATTGAAAGGGCCTTGAAACGTTTCAAGCGCAAATTCGAGAAGACTGGAACAATGAAGGAGTTACGTTCGCGTCAAGCGTTTGCTAAACCTTCCATTAGGCGTAGAGAGGAGATTAAAAAGGCCATCTATATCCAGCAGCTTCAGCAAAAGGAGGAGTAAAAAATTCTCTGGATGCATCAGGCAGAATTGCCTGATTTTTTTTGGCATTAGGCAAAAAATAGGTTATATTGCATCCAAAGAATATGCTTACACGATTCCTAAAATATCTTCAGGTAGAGCGAAATTATTCTGTCCAGACTATCCGTGCGTACGGAGATGATTTGCGACAGTTTTTTTCGTTTTGTGGTGTTGAACCATCTCCTGATCAGTTGATCCTGATAAGCCATCGAACCATTCGTGCGTGGTTGTCGCAACTGCTTAGTAGTAATCATTCTGCTCGTTCGGTCAACCGTAAAATGTCGTCGTTAAGGAGCTTTTATAAGTTTCTTATACAGAATGGAGTTGTTCAAAAGAATCCTATGAACAAGGTGCTGGCTCCTAAGATGAGCCGCAAGATGCCTTACTTTTTAACCACTACCGAAACGGATAAATTACTCGATACAGTTCAATTCCCCGAAGGATTTATTGGCCTAAGGGATTTGTTGGTAATGGAACTTTTTTACTTTACCGGAATCAGGGTGTCGGAACTGGCCAACCTTAAGGTTAGCGATTTCAATTTATCGGGTAGCACTGTAAAGATATTTGGAAAGGGCTCAAAGGAGCGACTCGTTCCTCTGCACCCAGAGCTAAAACCACTTTTAGCTCAATACATTGATTTAAAAGAAGAGTTGTTCCCTGAACAACAAATGTCCAGTCTTATTGTTTCTAACTCAGGACGGTCGGCATATCCACAGCTCCTTTATCGAATAGTTAACAAGTACTTGTCTATGGTAACATCTCTCGAGAAGAAAAGCCCACACGTACTTAGGCATACTTTCGCAACCCATCTTCTTAATCAGGGTGCCGATATAAATGCCATAAAGGAGTTGCTTGGCCATGCCAGCTTATCGGCCACACAGGTTTACACCCATACTAGCGTCGAAAAATTAAGGAATGCATACAATCAGGCTCATCCAAGGGCATGATAATTATATATAACCAACATAACAATGGAGGATTATAATATGGACGTGAAAATTCAATCGATTAAGTTTGATGCCGACAAGAAACTTGTTGACTTTATTAATGGTAAGCTGGGCAAGCTGCAGCGCTTTTACGATGCAATAATAGGAGCCGAGGTGTTTCTAAAGCTTGAAAACTCTCAGGATATGGAGAATAAGATTGTAGAGGTGAAATTACTGATCCCAGGCAACGATCTGTTTGTTCAGCGTCAAGCCAAAACCTTCGAGGAGGGGGTTGATGATTGTTTAGAGGTTTTGAAACGACAAGTTACTAAGTATAAAGAGAAACAACGGGGATTATAATCCCCCCTTTAATAAGTACTGTGAACAGTTTTACCCCCTTTGGTTGCGCAACCCGTTGAACTTATGGGAAATAATTCCAAAGGGGGTGTTTTTTTTATAAAAATTACATTTTTTTTGGTGGGTAATAAAAATATTTATACATTTGCCAACCGATTTCGGAAGGGTTAAAGCGCCGAAAATACAAGATCTAAGCGTATTGCCGATGTAGCTCAGTTGGTCAGAGCAGCTGATTTGTAATCAGCAGGCCGGGGGTTCGAATCCCTCCATCGGCTCAGAAAATGTTCTTTATGTTAGTGCAAATGGGGAGATACCAAAGTGGCCAACTGGGGCAGACTGTAAATCTGCTGGCTTATGCCTTCGTAGGTTCGAATCCTGCTCTCCCCACACTATTATATTGGTTTATAAGCGGGAGTAGCTCAGTTGGTAGAGCATCAGCTTCCCAAGCTGAGGGTCGCGGGTTCGAACCCCGTTTCCCGCTCCATTTTTGGTCGTCTCTTTGAGGTGGCGTGTTTTGCTCAAGTAGCTCAGTCGGTAGAGCACATCCTTGGTAAGGATGAGGTCACCGGTTCAAATCCGGTCTTGAGCTCCATATTTACGGCGGGTTACGGCGCTTGCAAGAGTGCCGTAATCTTGCACAATTTTATTAGCGAATAATACAAGGAATGGAATTAGTAATTCCAGGAGGAACAATGGCAAAAGAAAAATTCGTACGTAACAAGCCACACGTAAACGTTGGTACGATTGGTCACATCGACCATGGTAAGACCACGCTCACCGCGGCTATTACCGCTTACCTCGCAAAGAAAGGCGGAGCCAAATTCCGTTCTTTCGATAGTATCGACAACGCCCCCGAAGAAAAAGCCCGTGGTATTACCATTGCCACCGCTCACGTTGAATATGAAACCGCAAACCGCCACTATGCCCACGTAGATTGCCCTGGTCATGCTGACTATATCAAAAACATGATCACCGGTGCTGCCCAGATGGACGGCGCTATTCTCGTAGTCAGCGCTTATGACGGTCCCATGCCTCAGACCCGCGAACACATCCTGCTTGCTCGTCAGGTTGGTGTGCCTGCAGTGGTTGTGTTCATGAATAAATGCGACCTTGTTGAAGACGAAGAGCTACTTGACTTGGTGGAAATGGAAGTTCGCGAACTTCTTGAAAAATATGAATTCCCCGGCGACGAAGTTCCGGTTATTCGTGGTTCCGCATTGAAGGGCCTTAATGGCGATCCTGAAGGCGAAGCTCAGATCCAGACATTGATGGACGCTGTGGACAGCTACATCCCGATGCCTGACCGTGCAGTGGACAAACCCTTCCTGATGCCCGTGGAAGACGTGTTCTCCATCCCCGGCCGTGGTACAGTTGCCACCGGTCGTGTGGAACGCGGCATAATCAAAGTTGGCGATAAGGTCGAGCGCGTAGGTATTCACGCAACCGTGGAAACCACCTGCACCGGCGTTGAAATGTTCCGCAAGCTTCTTGATGAAGCCCAAGCCGGCGACAACGTTGGCCTGCTGCTTCGCGGCTTTGCCAAAACCGACGTGGAACGTGGTCAAGTGCTTGCCAAACCGAAATCAATCAAGCCGCACACCAAGTTCATCGGCCAGACCTATATTCTGACCAAAGAAGAAGGCGGACGTCACAAACCGTNNACTTCCGCACCACCGACGTGACCGGAGCCCTCGAGCTGCCAGAAGGCATCAAGATGGTTATGCCCGGTGACAACGTGGAAATCATTGCCGAACTCATTACCCCGATTGCCATGGAACAGGGACTTCGCTTCGCTATCCGCGAAGGTG
>DDWD01000167.1 GCA_002345825.1 Bacteroidales bacterium UBA2295 | reverse complement strand
ACCATGATGATGGCGCAGGTTACGGGCTTAAAGCCCGGCGATTTTGTGCATACCTTTGGCGATGTGCATATCTACTCTAATCATATCGAGCAGGTGAAACTTCAACTCAGCCGTGAGCCACGTGCGCTGCCTGCCATGGTTATAAATCCAGAGGTTAAATCGATTTTCGACTTTAAGTACGAGGATTTTAAACTTGAGGGTTACGATCCGCATCCTCACATTAAGGGAAAGGTAGCCGTTTAGTAATCAAATGAATTTACAAGTAATGGATATTTCGATAATAGTAGCCGTAGCCGAGAATGATGTAATAGGAAATAATAACGAGCTGATTTGGCATATCCCCGGTGACCTTAAGCGCTTTAAGGCGCTTACCATGGGACATCACATCATCATGGGGCGCAAAACGTGGGAATCTATTGGTAGGCCGCTGCCCGGCAGAACAAGCGTGGTGGTAACTCGCAATAAGAACTACCAGGCCGAGGGTGCTCAGGTTGTGCATTCTCTTGATGAAGCGATTAAATTTGCATCGGCCGATAGTGAGGTTTTTATTATTGGTGGTGGTGAGCTATACCAACAAGCCTTGCCAGTAGCCAGCAAGCTATACCTAACCAAGGTGCATCGAAGCTACGAGGGCGATGTTAGTTTTCCTGAGATTAGCCCTGATGAGTGGCAAGAGGTGCGCTCCGAAAAAGGAAAGCCCACCGATACCGATGGGCTTGAATATACTTATATAGATTTGGTGCGCAAGGGTTAGGCTTTAAATAAGGCGAAAGCATTTGTTTTGTTAACTTTAATTGGATTTGCGTTTAGGTAATAACTAAAGTTCAAAGAGTATGTCTTTTCCAGCCTTAAGCATTGTATACTTATCTAAATCTTAATTTTTTAGGATTTTGTCTTGTGTCGAATAATCTCAAAATTTCTATTCGCTTTTCAATATATCTGTAGAACAAAGTATTTTGTTTTGTCACTACACACTTTCTCACTTGAAGTTTTTTGTTAATAATTGGGAACTGATTTGGAATTTTAGCTATTTGATTAGTTGCAACGTCAATCTTATTAAGAAAGTGTATTGTAACTTTTTGATTCCAATTTTCAGCAAGATATTCCAGGATATTCCCTAAATCTTGTTCAGCCAGTGGCGACCAAATTATTTCTCTATGCACTGTACTTATTCTTATATTTATTTATAACATCACTGTGCGAGATGCCCTGATTGCCATCAAGCTGTTCAATGCTATCCATAATTCCTTTTTGCTGTTCAGCAGTCAAGTTATTCCATTCGTCCAAATCGTCTTTGCTATTTAAGAAGTTTAATAAAACCCCATAAGCTTCTTCGAGCTTAACTTTATCAAGACGGTCAATTTGTCTAAAGAAATTTAATTTCAATTCTGCGATATTCATAACTAATACATTTTTATCAAATATAAAGTAAACCTTAAATAAAAACAATTTAAATGTCTGCAAGTTGCCCACACTAAACTTTTATGCCAAAAACATAAGTAAGACTTTTAAGGTGGTTTTTAACAATAGCAGTATATCTCAGTACATAATTTTAGCCGATTGTGAAAAACAATATCATAGTTTTATGATAATCAATTCACTAATGAATCAGCCAACTTCAAGTTGTCGCCGCCAGAAAATGCTATATAAAAGGAAAGCCCACCGATACCGATGGGCTTGAATATACTTATATAGATTTGGTGCGTATGCGCTAAGCGGCTTTCAGCCTTTTGATATTGGCCTTCTCCAATTTTTTGTGAGCGTATTCCAAAGTAATTACCATCTCCTTTTCCTTACCCGATGGTAACTCAAACATAGCATCTATCATAATTATCTCGCAGATAGACCTAAGTCCCCTTGCACCAAGTTTAAACTCTATGGCCTTATCGACAATGTAGTCCAGCACATCGGGTTTTATCTCTAGCTTAATCCCGTCGTAGTCGAAAAGTTTCTCGTACTGCTTAATAATGGCGTTTTTAGGCTCGGTTAGGATGTTCCGTAGCGTTTCTCGGTCAAGTGGGTTAAGGAAAGTGATAACCGGTAAACGACCAATTATTTCGGGTATTAGCCCGTAGGCCCGTAAATCTTGTGGCGAAATGTATTGCAATAGGTTATTGTTGTCAACCTGATCGCGATGCTTGCTGGCACCGTAACCCACAACCTGAGTGTTTAGGCGTTGAGCAATTTTTTTCTGAATCCCCTCGAATGCCCCACCGCATATAAACAGCACATTCTTGGTGTCAACCTCAATCATTTTCTGCTCGGGGTGTTTACGCCCACCCTGAGGCGGTACGTTAACCTTCGAACCCTCGAGCAGCTTAAGCATTGCTTGCTGAACACCCTCGCCCGAAACGTCGCGGGTTATGGATGGATTATCGCTTTTGCGTGCAATTTTATCAATCTCATCAATAAAAACGATTCCTTTTTCGGCGGCTTCCACGTTGTAGTCGGCGGCTTGTAGCAGACGGGTTAAGATACTCTCAACATCTTCGCCCACGTAGCCAGCCTCAGTAAGCACTGTGGCATCGACAATGGTGAATGGTACATGCAGCATCCTGGCGATGGTTCGCGCCAGTAGCGTTTTGCCCGTTCCTGTTTCGCCTACAAATAGGATATTAGATTTTTCTATCTCCACATCGTCGTTGGTGTTGGGCTGAAGCAACCTTTTGTAGTGGTTGTAAACCGCAACCGACAGATATTTTTTGGCCTCATCCTGTCCAATTACATACTGATCTAAAAACTGCTTAATCTCTATCGGTTTTAGCAGCTTAGTTTTGCTCAGTTTGAAGTCACCCTTCTTTTTTAGCTCCTCCTTCACAATCAAATTCGCTTGCTCGGCGCAAAGATCACAAATAAACGCATCGGCGCCAGCAACCAGTAGGTTTGTCTCCTTTCTAGGGCGTCCACAAAATGAGCATCTGTCGCTATTCTTCATCTTATAATCCAAATTTATATAGTCGGCACAAAGGTACAACATATTTTCTCAATAGAAGTTTAAGTTTATGTAAAAGAACTTGCTTTCTATGGGTTTGAAAAACAGTAATATCGTATTTTTGTGAATGTTAAATATTAATTCCAACCTTTTGTGTAAAATTTTCGTCTAGTTAGTATAAATCAAAATTGCGTCAAATGATTGCTAAGCGGTTTTTCATAATTATTGCTATAGCCCTTGTGCTAGTCTCATGCAAAGATGAGCTCACATTACCAGCAAAGGTTCACTTTGATTTTGGTATGGTCATCTTCCAGAACGAAGACCCTGCCAAAGGTCAACAGAAAACTAGCTCACCCAATCGGTATTCAATTGAAAGTGGTGAACTTACCATAGAGGCCATAGAGTTTGATGGCCGGAGAAACCAGGGGAAAGACGTGTACTTTATGTCTAATTTTTCAGAGAAGATTGTTTCGCAACTCGATACTCAATCGGCTAATATTAAGGTAGAGTTTGATATTCCACAAGGGGAGTACAATAGGGTGGATATTACTCTGCATCTTGGCGAGGGAAATAATACGCCCTTGAGGCTTGAGGGGCAATTCACATACGGACAATCCAATACAATACCCATACATTTTGAATACGCATATACCGATAAGATAACCATTAGGGCTAAGCCTAAGAATGGAACCAACATAATCCTTAGCAAGGATAATGTAAGCAATGCTAAGGTGATTGTTGATACGGAGTTTCTTTTTCGTTTTTTAAACCCTGGGGTTATTGCCAATGCTGCGCGGGTAAATCAGGACGGCCAAGAGACAATTCTAATTAACCATTTGAATAATGTGGAGATTTTTAATCAAGTAGCAAACCGATTTAACAACGCAATTACAGTTATTTTTGAGTAGTACTGCCAATGAGCCTTGAGCTTTACAACGAGGAGGAGGTTTTAAAAGGTTGCCAGCAGGAGAATAGACGATATCAGGAGATCCTGTATCGTCGGTTTGCTCCTAAAATGTATGGCATATGCTTGAGCTATGCTGGCGATCGAGCCTTAGCGCAGGATATGCTACAGGAAGGTTTTATAAAGGTTTTTAAAAGTATTAAAGGGTTTAAAGGAGATGGTTCGCTTGAGGGATGGATAAGGCGCATTGTGGTACGAACAGCCATCGATCATTTACGGCAAAGACAAAGCCTCGAGAAGCTTGAGCATGATGATTTTCCCTTAGCGACACACGCCGATAATGAGGCTTTACCAAACCTGCAGCTGGGTGAGGTGCTTCATTATATCAATAGTCTGCCCGATGGGGCAAGAGTGGTGTTTAATCTATTTGCAGTGGAGGGGTACACCCATCGCGAGATTGCTGAGCAGCTGCATATTTCCGAGGGAACCTCAAAATCGCAATACAATAGGGCTCGAGGCCTGCTTATGGACTGGATAAGAAAAGCTGAATAGGATGAGTTTGGATAAGTGGTACAGATCGATAGTTGAAGGCAGCAAGGAAATTCCACCCGAGTCGGTTTGGGAAGGGGTTCAAGATGCCCTTGATATTGATTTGGTGTGGGGTAAGGTTGAGGCCAATTTGAATGCCAGCAACAAGAACAAGAAGAAGTCAATATTTGCTCCACTTGCTGTAGCAGCATCAACGCTTTTTGCCATTGTGGTGGGAGGGGCGCTGTATTACCTTTTCTTAAAACCAAATCAATCCATACCCCTAGTCGATATTCCAATTATCCCCATCGATAAGATTGAATTAGAGCACACAGCGCCAACAATACAATTGCCACCGAGAGCCGTTATTCTTGCTCAAGACATTGTGGTTGCAGAGCCAAGATCAATTAATATTGATGAAACTACACCCATTGATTCTCAATTAATTGAGAACTATTATGAACGTGAACAGAGCACATTCATTCCCATCTCTCCAGCTACATCGCACCATATTCCGGTAGCAATTTATACCGATATTCATCCACTTGAGGTTGCTACCATATCAAACGAATCTTTAGCTTATACCGATAATGTTTATGGTATCAAATCGATGTATATTGGTGTAACTGGACATTTGGCTAACACCTGGCTGCTCAGCAGCAAAACCCTAACCGGTTTACAGCCCGATGATCTAACCAGTACAAACCTCACCTTTGGCTCAAATTTTGGGATGCAGCTTGGTACGTCAATCACACCTGTCTTTAAAATTCAGTCAGATTTTCTGTGGATCAGTCAGAATAAGCAGCAATACAACGAGTATATTAACGGTAAGTACGTGACTAGCGCATTGGAACTCGATTACTACACCATAGCCCTACAGGGTAAATACCGATTCCCTACAAAGCATACTATGATTTTTGGCGGTTATTTTGGTTTGATGAAGACTGCAAAGCAAAGCGTAGAGGAAGAAATTTTTGTGCTAGATAATGAGTACAGTAATTACGATTACGGCCTAATTGTTGGCTATGAATACCCAATTTCATTGAGCCGTCGGTTTACCTTTTCGCCGGGATTGTTTGCAAAGGTTGGGCTTAATAATGTTTTTGCAGGTAATGAGTATATCCCATTCTACCTGAATAAAACGCAGAATGCGTCTATTAACCTCTCCTTTTCAGTGGCATACAATATTTTTTAACCCCATTCCAACCATTTCGCGTTGCCATTCGTCTTGTAGTTAAAAGGTTTATTTCTCATTTATTAATCATTTAAATTTTAAGGCGATGAAAAAAATCACAATGCTTTTGGCGATTATAGCCCTAGGGGCCATTCTTTTCGCAGGATGTGAAAAGGAAAACGATAAGGGAACAATTAATTTATCAATCACCGATGCACCTATCGACTCCGATGACATTGTAGGAGTTTATATTAAGGTTATTGATGTACAGTATCATTTGGGCGGGGCAAACTTCGAGAGTTTTCCAAATTTCGAGGGGCCACAAGTTTACAATTTGCTCGACCTAACACGTGGTGAGTCTGCAATGATTGGAGCCCTTGAACTTGAAGCAGGGCATTACACACAGGTTCGATTTATTTTGGAAGCACCTGAAAGAGGTATGGGCGCTCCTACAACCCCAGGATGCTACGTTGAGTTTGGCGATGGAACCACAGAACCCCTGTTCGTTCCCAGCGGATCGCAATCGGGTTTCAAAGGTGTTGGTGCATTTGATGTGCCTGCCAATGGTTCGGTTGATATAACCGCCGATTTCGATGTGCGCAAGTCAGTGCTTCGAACTGGAAACAATATTGAGCGTTACGTGCTTAAGCCAACCATTCGTTTGGTTGTTGATAACGAAGCTGGTAAAATTGTGGGTAGCGTTGTGAACATACCTGAAGGATCTGAAATTGTAATCTTTGCCTATGAGGATGGAGTATATACCGAAGCCGAGGCTCTTGAGCCAGCCCTTGAGTCTCCACGATTCCCCAATGCTGTAAGCAGCGACATGGTTTGCGATCAGAATTCCTACCACATCGCCTTTTTAGCGCCAGGTATCTACGATTTGGTTGTTGTGGCCAATGTTGATGGCGAGTTCTCTGAGGTTCTTGGAATTGTTGAAGATGTGGCTGTAGCTAGCGATAGCACAAGTACTCAGAGTATTGATATAAGCACCTTATAAACAACCTCCGATTAGGGCAACGGCCCTTTTGTAAAGCCGAAAAGAGGTCGCGCACTCCGAGCGACCTCTTTTTTTATTTGATTAATTGCCTAAAAAGCAATAAGCCAACCGTTTCCGATTGGCTTGCAATTTTTTGAGCGGGAAATGGGGATCGAACCCACGACCCTCAGCTTGGGAAGCTGATGCTCTACCACTGAGCTACTCCCGCTTGCTACAGCACCCTCAGCTTGGGACCCGCCGGTTGGCGGGCTACCACTGAGCTACTCCCGCTTGCTACAAAACCCTCAGCTTGGGACCCGCCGGTTGGCGGGCTACCACTGAGCTACTCCCGCTTGCTATAGAACTCTCAGCTTGGGACCCGCCATCTGGAGGGCTACCACTGAGTTACTCCCGCAATTTGCTGCGTGGGGAGAGCAGGATTCGAACCTACGAAGGCATAAGCCAGCAGATTTACAGTCTGCCCCAGTTGGCCACTTTGGTATCTCCCCCTTGCAATAAAGCAGCGCAAATGTAATTAAAACTTCATATTATGGCCAACCCAAAAGGGAAAATAATCATTTTTTAGGCTATGTTTTTTATAACTGCCTAATAGTATGGCTCGATGAAATGCTAATCGTTGAGAATAATATCGATACTTTTTAGTTCATCCTCCGAAAAATTGAGATTGCTGAGCGATTGTAAACTATTCCTTAGCTGTTCAGATGAGCTGGCTCCCACAAGAACTGAGGTTATCCTTTTGTCTTTCAATAACCAAGCAATAGCCATTTGGGCAAGGCTTTGGTTGCGCAGCTTGGCTAGCCTATTCAGCCGTTGTATTTTATTAAGAACATTAGGTGTAATCTGCTCCTGTGTAAGGAATCCGTGAGGTTTTGCAGCTCTCGAGTCTTCAGGAATTCCCTTCAAGTAGCGATTGGTAAGTAGCCCTTGTGCCAATGGCGAGAATGCAATGCAGCCCATACCCTCTTGCTCCAACACATCAAGCAGCTCGGGCTCAACCCACCGGTCGAGCATCGAGTAGCGGGGCTGATGGATCAGGCAGGGAGTGCCCATATTCCTAAGGATTTCAGCAGCTTTCTTGGTTTCGGCTGCAGGGTAGTTTGATATGCCAGCGTAAAGCGCTTTGCCTTGCTTTACAGCAAAATCGAGAGCCCTCATTGTCTCTTCCAGCGGGGTGTTGGGGTCGTAGCGGTGCGAGTAAAAAATATCAACATAATCTACCCCTAGCCTTTTAAGGCTTTGGTTAAGGCTGGCGATTAAATATTTTCTCGAACCCCACTCGCCGTATGGTCCATCCCACATTAGGTAGCCTGCTTTGGTTGATATTACTAGCTCATCGCGATGGCTTGTCAAATCTTGTTTTAAGATTTTCCCAAAGTTGCTTTCTGCCGACCCTGGGGGTGGCCCGTAGTTGTTGGCCAAATCGAAATGGGTAATTCCGTTATCAAAGGCCGCCCAAATAGTTTCCCTGAAGTGTTCGTAAATTTCAACATCACCAAAGTTGTGCCATAGCCCCAGCGAAAGGGCAGGTAGCATTAGCCCGCTGTTGCCGCAGCGGTTGTACTTCATTTCTTGGTAGCGTTTAATATTAGGTATGTATTGCATAGGTTAGTTTTTTGCCAAATTTAAAGATAATTTGCTACTTTTAACCTTTTAGCAACGAACAAACTTCGTAAATGCCCGAAGATTAAACAATCGGCGTACCATAAAGAAGAAAAATGGAGAACCAAGCTTGCAATAAGCTATCCCTTTTGTTGGTTGACTGCTAAAGGGATTACTAATAATACTAATAATACTAACATGCCATGAACAAGTTTTTTAAGTACGCTCATCTGATGTTGATGTTCAGCATTATGATTTTATTTGTTGGCTGCAATAATAAAGAAGGACAGCTTTCTGAAGTTACCGCTGGCTTCACCTATACTATTAACGAAGAGACTGGAACCGCAACATTTGTCAATACTTCCACTAATGCTACAATATATTTGTGGGAATTTGGGGACGATGAAACCAGCACCGAAATTAATCCTGTAAACACTTATGTACCGGGCTCATATTTTGTAAGCTTAACAGCGTCAAATAATTCGAGTGCATCTGATGTTTTTATAGATACACTTTTCTACGGCGGGTTAGCCACTAATGGAAACTTTGAAACAGGTACAAACAATGGTTGGTTGTTGTTTCAAAATGGTGGCACAGCAGCATTAGATAATACTACTAGTAATGGAGGTACATGGTCGGGCAAACTTGTTACTGGCGGAATCAGCAATCCTGCCTTTAAGCAGGAACGGATAGGTGTGGATGTGGTGAGAGCAGGCGATGTGGTTCAAATAAAATTTGACCATAAAGGTACTACTGTTAATGAAGGTGGAATTTTCAATGTTTTACTATTTGGCGAAGGCGCTTCTGGGGCATCATTTACTCATGTATTTAGTCCTGCACCCGTGCCGGGTGACGATTGGGCAACATTTACAGGAACATATGCCATAACAGCCGGGACCGATGTCTCTGAAGGTATTTCGTTTTTGATAGAGGCTGTTTGCGGAGGCGCTGCTGGCTGCGGTGTTACAGTAAATGTTGATAATGTTACTGTAGCGCTCAATCCTTAGCTAGAGGATTAAGAGCCTTTAAACCAGAAAATTCCGCTATACGGGAAGGGGTGTGCTTGACTTGGATAGTTTAAGTACAGCACGCCAAAATGTGGACAACAAAAAACCACTTACCTCGATAAACGCTGTAAGTGGTTGATTCTCTTGGTGGAGGTAAGGGGAGTCGAACCCCTGACCTCTTGACTGCCAGTCAAGCACTCTAGCCAACTGAGCTATACCCCCATTTAAAATAACTGCTGCATTTTGTTTTTTGAAAATGCACGGCAAAAGTATAAAAAAAAATCGTACTAGAAAGCTTTTTGTGCCAACAAAAAAACTTTTTAGGTATTTATCTCGTAAAAATATTTGAATTGTAATGTTTTTTTCGTTGCTTTGCAATCGTGATTAGGTGTTCAGATAGTATAGTTTAAACCATTATAGCGCACAAATATTACCAATATGGAACTCAAAAAGAATCCTAAAGTAGATCTCCAAAAGAAGAAGACAATCTTTGTTGAGATTGGATTGGTGGTCTCGCTACTGATTATTTTGGCAGCTTTCGAGTGGCCATCATCTAGTGGCGTAAACACTGATTTTGCCCAAATGCAAGATATTGTTATTGAAGAGGAGATGATACCTATCACTCAGCAAGAAGAGATTAAACCACCACCACCACCACCACAGCCACAGCAGGTTATTGAGTTGATAAATATTGTTGAGGATGATGTTGATTTGGATGATGATGTAGACCTGTTCGATTCAGAGTTTAGTGAGGATGTATCTGTCCAGATTATTGATTTCGTTGATGAAGAGGAAGAAGCTGAAGAGGAGGAGATCTTTGTTATTGTAGAGGATATGCCTAGCTTTCAGGGTGGCGACATCAATAAGTTCCGTGAGTTTATTAATAAAAACTTAAGATATCCTGAGATTGCCGCTGAAAATGGAATTCAGGGAAGGGTCATCCTCTCGTTTGTTGTTGAGCCCAATGGTCGTGTTAGCAATGTGAGAATTCTCCGTGGAGTTGACCCCGCTTTGGATAAGGAAGCGATTAGGGTTGTGGAATCTAGTCCTAAGTGGCAACCCGGTATGCAAAGGGGTAAACCAGTAAGGGTATCATTTAATATTCCAATTATTTTCGTTCTGCAGTAAGTCGACAATAAAATATTGATGCAAGAAACCCTGATTCCGGTCAGGGTTTTTTGTATGCAAGTATACTATGATAGAACCAATTTCAACCGTTAAGCATCAGGAAACAGCCGTTTTGGTTGGCGTTCAGATTAAAGGGCAACCCGATAATCTGGTGGATGACTATTTGAATGAACTTGATTTTTTGGCCGAAACGGCAGGTGCAACTGTGCTCAAGCGTTTTGTTCAACGGTTATCCTCACCCAATCCACGCACTTTTATTGGCACAGGCAAAATGCTTGAAATAAAGAGGTTTGTGGAAGAGCAAGAGGTGGATCTTATAGTCTTTGATGATGAGCTATCTGCCTCGCAGCTCCGAAACCTCGAGCGAGAGTTCAATAAGCGTATTCTCGATAGAACAAACCTAATTCTCGATATTTTTGCCCAGCGCGCAAAAACAGCTTACGCCAAAACTCAGGTCGAACTGGCCCAATATCAGTATCTTCTGCCGCGGTTAACCCGAATGTGGACACACCTTGAGCGTCAACGTGGTGGTATCGGTATGCGTGGACCAGGTGAAACAGAGATTGAAACCGACCGTAGGATCATCCGCGACCGTATTTCGAAACTCAAAAAGGAGCTGGAAAGTATCGATAAGCAAATGTCGACCCAACGGAAGAACAGGGGATCGATGGTTCGGGTTGCTTTGGTGGGCTACACCAATGTGGGCAAGTCGACCATAATGAATATGCTTAGCAAATCCGACGTTTTTGCTGAAAACAAGCTGTTTGCTACACTTGATACAACTGTTCGCAAGGTTGTAATTGAAAATCTACCTTTCCTTTTGTCCGATACTGTTGGGTTTATCCGAAAACTACCCCACCAGCTGGTTGAGTCGTTTAAATCAACCCTCGATGAGGTGCGCGAAGCCGATATTCTGGTTCACGTGGTTGATATCTCGCATACTAATTTCGAGGAGCAGCTCAATGTGGTAAACCGAACGCTACATGAACTCAATTCTGATGATAAGCCAACTATTTTGGTTTTCAATAAAATTGATGCCTACCAGTGGGTCGAGAAAAGTGAGTTCGATGCCATGCCAATGTCAAAGGAGAACTATAGCCTCGAAGATTTAAAACGTACATGGATGGGCAAAAGCAACACACCCTGCGTGTTTATTTCGGCTAAACACAAGGCTAATGTGGAGGAGTTTAAGCAAATGCTATACGATATTGCAAGGGATATTCACAAGGTTCGATATCCAAAAGATAACTTCTTATACTAGCAGTTTGCCAACCTATCCCAATTACCTCCCGACCAACCCCATTTTATGAATTAGGTCAACAATTTGAACTGCATTGGTTGCTGCACCTTTCCGAAGGTTATCGGCAACAATCCACAGGTTTAGGCTATTCTCGAGTGAGTGGTCGCACCTAATGCGCCCAACTAGCACCTCATTCCTGTTTTTAGCGTGGATAGGCATTGGGTACTCATTTGCCTCAGGGTTATCAACTACCAAAACTCCATCGGTTTTTTGTAAAATTTCTTTTACTGCTTGGATGTCGAATGGCTGAGCAAATTCAATATTAACCGATTCGGAGTGTCCTCCTACCACAGGTACTCTAACTGCAGTAGCAGTTAGGCGAATGTTGTAGTCGTTTAATATCTTCTGGGTTTCGTTCACAAGTTTCATCTCCTCTTTGGTGTATCCATTATCTGTAAATACATCGCAATGTGGGAGACAATTCATATCAATAGGATGTGGATAAACCATATGCCCATCGATACCCTTGCGCTCATTTTCCAGTTGAGCAACCGCCTTTTGCCCAGTACCGGTAATGGCTTGATATGTTGATACAACTATTCTCTTAATGTTGAATGCCTGATGCAGTGGGGCAAGTACCATCACCAGCTGTATTGTGCTACAGTTTGGGTTGGCTATTATTTTGTCGTTGGCTGTAAGCGTATTCCCATTTATCTCGGGTACTATCAGCTTTTTGTCGGGGTCCATTCTCCAAGCGCTTGAGTTGTCCACCACAAAACATCCCACCTCAGCAAACTTTGGAGCCCACAATCTAGATATATCACCACCAGCCGAAAAAATTGCAACATCGGGTTTAGAATCTACTCCTTGCTGCAACCCAACTACCTTGTAGCTATTTTCCCTAAACTGAATTGTTTTGCCCACCGATTTTTCTGAAGCAACCGGAATAATTTCGCTAACTTCAATATTTAACTCGTCAAGCACTTTGAGCATTTCTGTGCCAACTAGTCCGGTGCACCCAACCACTGCTATTCGCATTGTTTTACATTTTTTTGTTAATTTGCAAATGTAACACTTTCATCTAATTCCTCTGCAATGAAGAAATCTGTTTGCTTCGTTTTTATGGTAATTGTATCGATGTTTGCGTCTGGTCAAACAATCAATTATGATTTTGAGAACGATAACCTTAGCAATTGGGCTCAGTTCCCAGTTGATACCTGGACCGTTGTTGATGTTGAGCCATTGGAGGGGAACAAATCGCTTAAGCATGCCCCTGCAAGTGGAACCGGAGCCGACCGCATATCTGTTGAACTCCCCCAATGGGATGCCGCCGAGGGTACCTTAATATGGCAGTTTATGCTAAATCATAAGTGGAACCCATCGAGTTCAAACTTTTGGGCTATCTACTTATCCTCCAACAACGATGCAACAGGAATGATTTCGGATGCAGAGCCTAATGGTTATGTAGTTGGTGTTAATTTAACGGGCAGCGATGATTTGCTAAAACTTTACAGAGCCGATGGTGGGGTATACACTCCAATTCTTACTACATCCATTAACTGGCAAAGCGATGTAACAACTACTGGTACAGGTGTTGTTATTGTTGAGCGTAGCCCAAACGGCACTTTTAGTGTAAAGGTTTCGCCCAATGGATCGTTAGGCAATATGCAAGATCAGGGAACTGCTGTTGATTTAACATACAGCATCGGTGGCTATTTTGGCATTTACTATCAGTACACAACTTCTGCAGCCGGCTTGTTACAGGTTGACGATGTGAGTTTCACATACAAGCCCACAAACTACAACGATCACGACGCACTGGTTAGTGAACCCTCGCAGCAGGTAGATGGTGAGGTTATTAGCTCTATCGCAACAACTCCACAGCAGGCCACCGAAATACTTCGATTTACAATTCATGACCAATCAACATCCGATAATCTACCCACCCTTGTAACCCGATTGCGTTTTAGCAAGGTGGAGGGATCAAACGCAGCAAGCCTTCCCCAAACAGTAGGTGGAATTAACTTGTCAGGTAGTGCTAGTGGTGAAATTGAGCTAAGCCAGATCTTTGTTTTCGATACTTACATTGATGTTGTTGTAAATTCAGGCGAGCTGGTTATTGCCGATGGTGAGCAGGAAGAATTTACCCTGTCGCTTTATCTAAACCCCGATAGCATTGCCGATGGTGCAACAATTCAACTACAGGTCAAGAATGATGACCATGGCTGGGAAGCACACCATGACGGATCGGCTTTTGCCGATGTTTTTCCCAGTATAATAACATCAAATCTATTTACAATTCAGATCATCCCAACCCATTTAAAATTGATGGAATATCCTAATCCATTGGTGGTCAACAGTCCATTTAGGGTAGTGGCGCAAGCATCCGATAGCGAGGGAAATTTGGCCAAATCGTATGATGGAGACAATATTCAGCTAAGCGTAGCACAGGGCGAAGGGGCTTTGGCTCCCGATGAAAGTCTTTTGTCCAATGCAATTGATGGAGTTATTACCTGGGATGATATTACCTACTCAAAGCGAGAGGAACTTGTTTTAAGGGTATCAAGCATTGGTTTAATTGACGGTGAGTCGCAATCAATAACAGTTATCAACGACACCATAAGTTCAGTTGTCAATCCCGTTGATCAGGTGCCCGGGGGGCAAATATCATCTACAAGCAATACTTTGGGCAAAGCGGTTGAGGTATTTCGCTTTGGTATTGCCGATGTGGCCAATTACGATCAAGTTCCAACATATGTGAGGCAAATATCGATAAAAAGACCCTTGGGCGAAAATTTGGCATCCTTCAGCGCAACAGTTGGTGGAGTAATACTTAAACAAAATGGAAATATTATTCCTACCGGAAATCCACACATCCTCACTTCATCCATAACTATTCCTATTCCCAGTGATGCTTTGATTATTCCCGATGGCGACACGCTCAAGATTTCCCTGTGGGTGTACTTGCGTGAGGCAAGCACCATTGTAGATGGTAGCATATTACAGTTTATGGTAGGCTCAGCAAAACACAATTTTATTGCCGAGGACAAGGGCTCTACCTTCCCGTTAGAGTTGTTAGATGAGATTGTTTCATCACCATTTACGTTGGATGTTATGGCAACCCGATTGGCCTTTAGTAGCGTTCCAAAAGCTGTTGGCCTGAATGAGTCCTTCTCCGTTGAGGTTTCGGCGGTAGATAAGGGCGGTAGCCTCGATGTTAATGCTACCGGCAATGTTACTCTTGCGAAGAATTTGGGCGATGGTTGGCTCTCCATACCCGCAGCTACTGTTCCACTAGCCCAAGGTAAGGCCACATGGAACAATTTGGCTTATACCTATTTTACGCCAGAACCGTTTAACCTTTTGGCTCGCTCTGGGGCATATAACGATGTACTTTCTTCACTTATATTTTGTGCCGATCAAACAACAACCTTAGTGCAGCCGGTTAATCCGCTAATCGACGGTGAGATCGGTTCGGTGGCTGTTAATGAGGATGATGCAGTTGAGGTAATGCGTTTTGGCATTGCCGATTTAGGGAATACCGATAACCTGCCAACTCGTGTTACCAAAATGGTTTTCCGATCGCAGCAGAAAATCAGCGATGCAAGTCTAAACAGGATAGTAGGTGGCGCTGTTCTTTATGTAAATACAGAGGAGATTGTTCCCCTTAGTACTTCCATTGATTCCGAATCAATAACCCTAACTTTTGCCGATGATGGGCTTGTGATACCCGATGGATCTTCGGTTGAAGTAGCTTTGGGTATATACCTTAAACAGGGTGGTTTAACTGAGGGAACAACCATTTCGCTTCACATACCAGCATCAAGCCATGGTTGGGATGCTGCAACTAATGGTTCGGGTTTCCCAACCTCATGGGATATGGGAATAGTAGGGCCAACAATGGAGATTGTGGTCGATGGCAATTCACTTCTGTTCTACAATCAACCTTTTATTGCTGAGCAGAATAATCCGTTTGTGATTACAGCTACTCTGGCCGATATGTTTGGGAATATTGATATGGATGCTTCGGGAGAGGTTTCGTTGGAAAAAGATTTTGGACCAGGCGAGATATCTGCTCAATCTTTAACTTCTTCACTTGCAGGTGGTTTTGTGCGCTGGAATGATATTGCCCTTAATGCAATTGGCCGATACGGGTTCAAGGTAACGTTTCAGGATGAGGACGTAACCGATGCTTTTTCTCAGCCCATTTGGAATGGATTAGCCATATCGAATAGAATTGATGAGGATTTTGAGGGAAGCCCAATATCAATTAATCTTACCTCCGAATGGAGTACCTCAACCATTTCGCCAATTGATGGATCTAAATCGCTTAAGCATGGGCTAGCCGGTATTGAAGGTCAAAGCCAACTAGCTATACCGTTATCTATTGATAATCTGGGTAATGGTCCGGTCGAATGGTCTTTTGCCATGCGCAATGGTGAGTGGGATCCATCGCCCGACAATAGTTTTTGGTTTGTACTGGCATCCAATAACGAGTCCCTCAATATGGGTTTGTTCAGTGGTTATGCCGTGGGTGTAAATCTCAATGGTTCTGACGATTTGCTTACCCTCTGGCGTGTTAGTGCCGAGCAAGGATCGGAAATGCTAATACAGTCTGATTTTGACTGGGATGAGGGCGAGACAGTTGCTGTTAAGGTAACACGTACACCCGGGGGTGAGTGGAATTTGTGGTATCAGGCTGATACGGATCAATCTATGAGGTTGGCTGGTTCTGCTATCGATGCAGCTCATACCCGTGTTGTTAGCTGTGGCCCAGTTTTCAACTATTCGGCATCCCGAGCCGGTGAGTTTTGGCTCGATAACCTTAGAATAAGGGAAGCAACCTATCCGCCAACAATACAATCGGCCCGCTTGCTAAATCTTACATCAGTGGATGTAGTTTTTTCAAGCGCAGTTAACCAAAACGATGCGTTGATCAAATTAAACTACTCACTTTCGGACCAACAGCAAAATGAGTACAATGTTCTTGAGGTGTATCCAAATCCAGATAACGCCAACCAATTCACACTACGAACCGACTTGTTGCCTGTTGCCCCATTAATGCTTAGGGTTACGGGTGTAAAATCTGCCGTGGGGACAACAGAAGTGGGTGATAGCATACAGTTGGGGCTAGGTGCTGCAGGAACATTTGGCAATGTTGTGATTAACGAGATTATGGCTCGTCCATCGGCAAATGGGGAACTGCCCAATATTGAATACGTGGAGCTATATAATCGAACTGATGAGCCCATTTTGCTTAATGGATGGAAATTTAAAGGCAACAAAAACTTCACCACTATTCCCAATGCTGAGATTGAACCCAATGGTTTTATTATTCTGGCATCAACAAATGGAGCTCCAGTAATGGCTCAGTATGGAGCATCAATTGGCGTGCCCTCCTTTCCAACCCTTTTGGTTGGTGGAATGTACCTTGGCTTGTACGACAATAGTAATAACCTTATTTCTTGGGTTGAGTATTCCGATAAGTGGTATAGGGATGAAACCAAAAAAGCAGGTGGTTTTTCGCTAGAACGTATCGATTCTGATAACATGGTGGAAGGTGCTGAGAATTGGATTTCTTCGTCCGATCCATTGGGCGGAACACCCGGTAGAGAGAACTCGGTAAAAGAGGTTAATCCCGATAATAAGAATCCTTGGATAACAGAGATTAAGGTGATTAGTGAAACGGAAATTGGTATAGGATTTTCTGAACCAATGGATAGCCTTTCCATCACGCTGGCAGATATGTATAGTGTTAATAAGGGAGTAGGTGCACCCTTGTGGGCTAAAACGGTTGGGCCTAAGTACACTTGGGTTTCACTCACATTTGATAATCCAATAGTCTCGGGTGAGGTTTACGATATATGCTTCGACCAAGCGATTGTAGACTTTTCGGGAAACCCCATTGAGACCAGGTGTTTGCCATTTGCGCTTCCACTGGAGCCGTTGCCTCAGGATATTGTAGTTAACGAGATACTGTTCAACCCATATTCGGGTGGGGTTGATTTTGTGGAGATTTTCAATCGATCCGACAAGACATTCGATTTGAGTAAACTTTGGATTGCAAATCGCAATTCAACTACTTTGGAATTGAACGAGTTTTATCGCTCCTCCGAATTATCGTGGTTGCTGTTTCCCAACAGCTATGCTGTGCTTACAACAGATGCTGAACTGATTGGACAGTTCTACTATATCGAAAACCATGAGGCATTGGTCGATATACCTAAACTACCCAGCTACGCCAACGATGGCGGATACGTGCTGTTACTATCCGATACTGGCGAAGAGATTGATGATTTTGCCTACACCGATGATATGCATAATCCGCTGCTAGCCGATACCAAGGGCGTATCGTTAGAGCGAATACATCCCAATATG
>DDWD01000135.1 GCA_002345825.1 Bacteroidales bacterium UBA2295 | reverse complement strand
AGGATGAAACCATAATAAAGCAGGGCATTGCAGCCGATCATATACTGTACCTCGAGCAGGGCATGGTGAAGCTTATTATTGAGGATGATGAGCGGTCTACAGCCTTTAAAATTCTCTCGGATAATACATTCATTGGGCTAATGTGCGCTTTTGTTAAGCGGAGCTTCGACTTTTCGGCTGTGGCCATTACCCCATCAAAGGTTAGGCTAATTAATCGAAGTGTTTTTGAGGATGCAATTAGAGATAATGGCGATTTTGCAGTTTATATTGTGCAGCTTATGTCGTTAATGACCAACAAGTTGGTGCGCGATTTAATTCACCTTAGCCATAAGAATGCCGATGGAGCCATTTGCACCGTTTTACTTGAGTTGGCTTCGGTATTTAAAAGTAATAAATTTCAGATGCCCTTTTCGCGCGTGGAGCTGGCTCATACTGTTGGCTACTCCAAGGAGAGCGTAATTAGCTGCCTTTCGTCGTTGCAACGCGATGGTGTGCTTATTGCCTCCGGCAAAAGCATTGAAATTCTGGATATGAAGCGCTTGGAAACCATTAGCCGGTTTGGCTAACATGTTAGAATTTTTTTGCCAAAGCCTCTTGTTTTTGATTTTGGTTGCTGCTTAAACCGATGGATTAATTATCGATGGCATTGAATAACAAATCCTTTTAAGGCTATTGTGTTAAAAAAACGAAATTAAATTCCCATTTTTGAAAGGATTTTCTTACTTTTGCAACCCGAAACGCAAACGGTCCGGTAGCTCAGTTGGATAGAGCATCAGCCTTCTAAGCTGAGGGTCATAGGTTCGAATCCTATCCGGATCACATTTTTAAATTATAAGACGCTACTAATTAATAGATTGGTAGCGTTTTTGTTTTGGGCTACAGCCAGAATTGCCACATTCGTTTTATTTCGATTTTACCCTCCGCTTAACCAGATGTACGGGTATGCTTGGCAAGCTAAAAGTTATTAGTATAATCAGCCACATGTAGTCCTTCTTCCCGTCCATTTTAATGTAATCAACAATACAAATTATCCACGGGATAGCCATTAATAAACTTCCGCTAATAAGGGTCCAAAAGGTTGCTTCGCAATATCCAAAAATTAAAAATGCAAGTATTGAAATTAGCCCAGTAATGTAAAGTATCCAGGCTATGGTTGCAGCGCTTCGTTTCATATTTAGTTGAGATGTGAATATGTAATATGTTTGGGTTTGATATTTTGGGTTAAAAGGGATAAAAAAACGATTTTGTCAAGTTACAGATTGATTTCGAATCAATGATTCAATTTTTCCGATAAATTTTTCTGTTGGTTCAAATAGTGGCATTACCTTATTCTCGTTGAAATCAAATAGATCGTCGTAATCACCTTTTTGCCTCCAAGTGAAAAGTTGAGCATACAGAGTTCCCAATTCTTTTTCAATAATCTCTGTTTTAATGAAATGTTTAGTGAAATTTGTTTTAGCTCCGTTATGAGTTCCAGTTTTTAAGCCATTTTTTAAAAGCAAAGCCATTACAGCGTAATAGGTTGCATAGTAAAGCCTATTAATTGCAGAATTCCATTTATTATTTGCAGCTAATATTCTTGCATCATCTAGAGTATCCCACGCACGCTCAATCCTGTATTTAATATGGTTCTCAAGTGCTTCTTTCATTACAGTCTGATTCCGTCAAGAGTAATGTTTTCGAATAGAGGAGTTATATGAAATCGCTCACTCCACTCTTTCTTAGTGTATATAACAGGCGAAATTACTTCACCTGTTTCAATTTCCACATCATATAAAACATTAATTAGTTGTTTTTCAAATTCAAAACTGATGCTAGGCGTGTTCAATAGGATTAAAATGTCCCAATCGGAGTTTTTCTTTGCTGTCTTTCTTGCTCTTGAGCCGTACAGATAAATTTCTGCATTTGGAGCAATGGAATAAACAGCAACCTTTATCTTATTTAGTATGTTTTCGTATTTGCTCATAACACAAATGTAATTTTTTTCGATGAATTTGACTAATTTTTTCAACTCGAATAGAGATATGGCTAATTAGCTAAAGACTCTTCTAAAAAACCTCCATCAAATCCTCCCAGCGGGTGGTGTAGCTGGGCGAGAGTTTCTCCTGCTTTAACTTCCAGTCGCGGCTGCTTCCCTGCACGGCTAACTTCACGGTGCTTTTGCCGTACTTGGCGTTTAAAAAATCGGTTACTTTCGATACGGAGTTTAGTTTCTCGGTATTGTAGCTCTCAAACAGGTTGCGCTGTATGGCGCTTTCAGGGCCAATCTCGCTAACAATCACACCTGCCTTTTTGTACAATAGGTTGGGTATAAAAATCTTATTTAGCCCGGCAATGGAGGCTTTTGCCAGCACAAAGTCGGAGTTCGAAGCTTCGGGCAGCGTTACCGTGATGCTACGCGAAACGTATTTTTGCGTTTCCGAAAAGGGGTCGGTATGGATAAATACCGTAACAAAACGAGCCACCGATTTTTGCCTGCGTAGTTTAGCTGCACAGCTGGTTGCGTGTGACGATACCGACTCCTTAATCTGCTCAATATCCGATAGTTTTTTCCCAAAGGCTCTGGTGGTGGCAATGTTCTTTTTGGGCTGCATCACCGTTTCCAAATCGATGCACGGCTTGCCCTGCAGCTCCTCTTTCAGCCTGTGCCCCTGCACGGTCATATTTCGACGTATCCAATCGGTGCTTAGGTTGGTAAAATCTAGAGCCGTGTTTACCCTGTGCTTTTTGAGTAGCACAGCGTACCGTCGTCCCACGCCCCAAATATCCTCCACGGGAGTGTTGGCAAGCGCCCACAGGCGCTGATTCTCGCTCTCAATGGCAAATACCCCGGTACGTTTTTTGGCTATGCGGTTGGCAATTTTTGCAAGGCTTTTGGTTGGTGCAATGCCTATGCCAATGGGCATTCCAATGTTTTTTTGTATTGTTTTTTTGATATTTTGCCCGTAAGTGGTAAGGTCCGTGTTAATCCCCTTCAAATCGAGAAAGGCCTCGTCGATGGAGTAGATCTCTATAAAAGGGGAGAAGTCCCGAAGCGTATTCATCACCCTGTGCGAGATATCGCCATACAGCGCGTAGTTCGATGAGTACACCCTTACCTTGTGCTGCTCAATAAGCTCCTTGCGCTTGAATACGGGTTCGCCCATTTTTAGCCCAAGGGCTTTGGCCTCGTTGGATCGCGAAATGATGCAACCATCGTTGTTCGAGAGCACCACCACGGGAACTCCCTCGAGCCGCGGGTTGAATATCCGCTCGCACGACACGTAAAAGTTATTGCAATCCACCAGCGCGTACATTGGCCTAAAATTTATGAATACAATGGGTTACCACGCCCCAAAGCCTAAAATCGGAACCTTTCTCAATCTTTATGGGCTCAAAATCTTTATTCTCGGGCATTAGGTAAAAATCGCCGTTTATTTTTCTAATCTTCTTCACTGTAAACTCCCCATCAATAAAGCATACCAGCACCGAGTTATGCTTGGGCTCCAGCGATTTATCGATGATTAGGATATCGCCATCGTGTATTCCCACATCAATCATGGAATTGCCCCTAACCCGAGCAAAGAATGTGGAACTGGGATGCTGTATCAGCAGCCTGTTCAGATCGAGCTTGCTCTCCAGGTAGTCGTCGGCAGGCGAGGGGAACCCTGCGTTGATATAGGCATTAATCAGGGGCAACTTTAGCTCCTCCGACACATCGGGAACAAAGAACTCTAGCGCGGGGCGTATGGGGATTGTTTTTCGTGGCATTTCAATAAATTTCATAATCTCTGCAAAGATACAAAGAAAATGGAGTGGAATTGCTTACTGTACTTTGGAAAGGATTGAGATTCTTATGTCTTTAGTTCATAGGGTTTAGGGTTTAAAGTTCAATAAGTTTGGGATTGGTTGATTGGTTGATTGGTTGATTGGTTGATTGGTTGATTGGTTGATTGGTTAGATGATTGACCCTGCCTTTGCCGAAAGCACGTCAATCATATAAATAGTTTGTTGAGTTCATATAACATAGCTAATTTCTATTTTATTAACCCATTTTAGTGCTCACGTTTCTTCAACTCCTAAATTTCTGTTAAATTTGCAAGTTATTAATAGGTAAAAGTAGAGACCAACATTTAAACAGCATAAACCCATGGGTGTAGTAGACAAAATTTTATCGAAACTTTTTGGCGATAAAGCTCAACGTGACCTAAAGGAGCTCGCCCCATATCTTGAGAGGATTAAGGCCGTTTACCCTAGATTAGAATCGCTCAGTAATGATGAGCTAAGGGCCGAGACGGATAAGCTAAAGCGAAAGGTTCGCGATTATATTGCCGATGACCAGAAGTCCATCGAGGAGATGAAGGTCAAAATGGAATCGAGTGAACTTGGATTCGATGAGAAGGAGAATCTTTCCAACGAGATTGATAAGCTTAAGAAACAGATTGACGACAAGGTGGAGGAGGTGCTCGATGAGATACTTCCTGAGGCTTTTGCCATCATGAAGGAAACCGCTCGTCGTTTCAAGGAGAACGATACCATTACCGTAACAGCCACCGAGTTCGATCGTAACCTGGGAGCCAACCGCGATTTTGTGACCATTGAGGGCGATAAAGCAATTTATAAAAATCGATGGGTTGCTGGTGGTAACGAGATTCAGTGGGATATGGTGCACTACGATGTGCAGCTTATTGGCGGTGTTGTTCTGCATCAGGGTAAGATATCGGAGATGGCTACAGGTGAGGGAAAAACGCTTGTGGCTACCCTTCCCGTTTTCCTCAATGCTATTGCAGGCATGGGCGTACACCTAGTTACTGTTAACGACTATTTGGCTCGTCGTGACTCCGAGTGGATGGGCCCTCTATACCAATTTCACGGTCTTTCCGTCGATTGTATCGATAAGCACCAGCCCAACAGCGAGGCGCGTCGCAATGCCTATATGGCCGATATCACCTTTGGTACCAACAATGAGTTTGGTTTCGACTATCTGCGTGATAACATGGCCATTGCCCCAGCCGACCTTGTGCAGCGCAAGCACCACTACGCCATTGTCGATGAGGTTGACTCGGTATTAATTGACGATGCCCGTACTCCGCTTATCATTTCGGGTCCGGTGCCCAAGGGCGACGACCAGCTGTTTGAGGAGTACAAGCCAAAGGTGGAAAAATTGGTTGCTGCCCAGCGCAATATGGTTACCCAGCTGCTTGCCGATGCAAAAAAATTAATTGGTGAGGGTAAAAACGAGGAGGGTGGCAAAATCCTGCTTAGAGCTTTCAAAGGATTTCCAAAGTACAAGCCCTTAATTAAGTATTTAAGTGAACAGGGCATTAAGGCATTACTGCTTAAAACCGAGAACTTCTATATGCAGGAGAACAACAAGAATATGCACATCGTTACCGACGATTTGCTGTTTGTTGTCGATGAGAAGCAGAATTCGGTTGAGCTAACCGATAAGGGTATTGATTTAATTACCAGCGCAGCAGAAGATCCCAAGTTTTTCATCTTACCCGATATTGGATCCGAGATTGCTGATATTGAAAAGAATGACCTGTCGCCTCAGAAAAAAATTGAGGCCAAGGAAGAATTAATTCGCGATTTTTCCATCAAGTCGGAAAGGGTTCATACCGTTCATCAATTATTGAAAGCTTACACCATGTTCGAGAAGGATGTGGAGTATGTGGTGATGGATAACAAGGTGAAAATTGTTGATGAGCAAACCGGGCGTATTCTTGAGGGGCGTCGCTATTCCGATGGGCTACATCAGGCCATTGAAGCCAAGGAGCGTGTTAAGATTGAAGCTGCAACCCAAACCTTTGCTACCGTTACGCTACAGAATTACTTCCGTATGTACCACAAGCTTGCAGGTATGACCGGTACTGCCGAAACCGAAGCGGGTGAATTGTGGTCAATTTACGAGTTGGATGTAGTGGTTATCCCCACCAATCGACCCATTGTCCGTAAGGATATGGAGGACTTGGTGTACAAAACCAAGCGCGAGAAGTACGTAGCAGTAATCGACGAGATAGAAGTCCTTGTAAATGCCAACCGACCCGTTCTGGTTGGTACCACATCGGTTGAGATATCGGAACTACTTAGCCGAATGCTCAAAATGAAAGGTATTAAGCACAACGTGCTTAACGCCAAGCTGCACCAACGCGAGGCCGATATTGTGGCCGAGGCAGGCCGCGCCAAAACCGTTACCATTGCCACCAACATGGCGGGTAGGGGAACCGACATCAAGCTATCGGCTGAGGTGAAACAAGCCGGTGGTTTGGCCATTATTGGTACCGAGCGCCATGAGTCGCGCCGTGTCGACCGCCAGCTGCGTGGTCGTGCCGGTCGTCAGGGAGATCCCGGTACTTCGCAGTTCTTCGTTTCGCTCGAGGACGATT
>DDWD01000054.1:6450-7006 GCA_002345825.1 Bacteroidales bacterium UBA2295 | reverse complement strand
ACCACCTAAAGCACACCTCCTCGAGGGGCTCCAAATCAGTGATCCAAAGTTCACGTTCACAGGCTTTAGATGCTTTCTTCTCTACAACACGTCGTATGCCCATAGCAATAAGCTTGGCAAAATGCCGCCTTACACTAGGACTTTTCACCCTAGGCAACAGGTCTATAAACCTTGGGAGGTAGTAATCAAGCGCATCTTCCTTCTGAAACATTATATTTTCGAGCACCCAAGCAGAATGAAAAGCTAAGGCACTATCTTCGTAACACGATCGGGAAATTAGAAGTTCCAAATCAAGTTTCTCATCAGTAAAAGCTATGGCCAATCGCAGCACTTCCTTTTTTGTCATGCTGTAATTTAGCCTCTCGAGCAGCTGTTGTATATTGATTTCGGCTCTGTACATTTTTACCAATAGTGCATTTATAACAAATATAACTAAATTTAGTCGGAAATAATATCCATTTCAGCTTATTTAACAATCAATCACTAACAGATCAAAAATGTTAAACAAACCATCTAAAACACAGTAAATATCAATAAAGTATTAACTTTGCAAGCA
>DDWD01000054.1:0-6444 GCA_002345825.1 Bacteroidales bacterium UBA2295 | reverse complement strand
CAACTTTCCGTACAGTAAAAATCAGGTAAAATCGTTCGCAGTGGGTCAAAAGTATGTTGCTGTAATACTTACCAATGGAAGTATTGGGGTTTCTGCAACGCTTATGAATAGCATTACATCATCTCCACACAACATACTATCCAACCCCAATTTTAGCAATTACGAACACCGGATTGTGGTAAATGCTTGGGTTAATTCAAATATAAACTATAGCGAACCCACAAATGGTGAGGCTGATATATTTGATGCAATTGATTTTTCAGCATTTAAAAGCTTGGTAATGATTGGGTATTTTGGATCGTTGGTGCAAAAATTTGTTGATAAAGGGATAAAGATTACTGTGTTTGATTTGAACGAACAAGATGTTCCGGTTGAACCTATTGCCCATCAAAAGGAATCAATTGCAAATGCCGATGGTATTATCTTAACCTCTACCACTTTGGCCAACAATACATTCCCAAACCTCATATCCTACACAAATAGCCACTCAAAGGTGTATATGCTTGGGCCGTCGACCCCACTAACCCGCCAAATTATGGATATGCATAGCAGTGTATCGGGTTTGTTTGGAGCAAAATTCACACCCTTCGACAGTGATGTTCTGCATCAGATAGAGAAAGGCGGAGGCACTCGAACATTTCTACATAGAATGGAAAAGGTATACATGCTAAGGGATTAAGAGGTTAAAATTTCCTATTTTTGCTTTATCACTAAAAATTCATACACTATGGCTGGTACCAAGGGAAGCAAGTACTACGATATCTTTCTGAAACACAAGGTTTGGCTCGAGAACATCAACGGCCACGATATTGTTGGCGATGGAAAATTTGAGCTACTACTCAGCATCGAGGAGCTGCAATCGCTTACAGCTGCTGCCGAAAAGTTGGATATTAGCTACCGAAATGCCTGGGGAAAGCTACGCGAGATTGAGCAGAACCTTGGCTTTGCCATTGTTGATAAGAGTCGGGGCGGAAAGGATGGTGGAAAAACCACCCTAAACACCGAAGGGAAGAAGCTTATTGAAGCTTACAAAGATTTCCTATCGGAGATTGATACGCTTATGCATGATTCGGCCAGAAAGTTCTGGGCAAAGGTTAACGAGTAATTTTTAATCCTCATAACCTAAATTCTTTGGTTCTACTACCAATTTCGTGGAAACTATGTAAATTATAGCAAACTTAAATCTTTGGTTTGGATTTGAAGACTGAAGTCAGAAGACAGAATTAACATGCTTCAAACTTCCAACTTCGGTCTTCGGACTTCCGACCCTAAAATCATACAACTAAAAATTGCAGTAGTACCAATTCTTTTATCATTTTCCTTTTTTATTCCATTTCGATATGCTTTTTTTGCATAACGAAAAACCATAAGCAATGAAAAAAGCAATCATCCTTGTTGTAGCCGCTTTTACTATAGCTGCATGTACTACAACCACTAATGATAAACAAACCTTAACCATTTTTCATGCAGGAAGCCTATCGATGCCAATGAAGGCCATTGCCGATAGCTTTAAGGCAGAGAACCCCGGGGTACAATTCCACCTAGAGGCGGCAGGAAGTGTGGAGTGTGCACGCAAAATTACTGAGCTAAATCGCCCAGCCGATATTATGGCCTCGGCCGATTACAAGATTATTGACCAGCTGCTTATCCCCGATCATACGGATTTCAATATCCCATTTGCCGGCAACGAGATGGCACTTGTACACACTAGCAAATCGAAGTATGCCAATGAAATTAATCAGGAGAATTGGTACCAAATTCTTCGGAAACCCGAGGTGCACTTTGGCCGTAGCGATCCCAATGCCGACCCCTGTGGTTACCGCACGCTGCTTACCCTGCAATTGGCTGAATTGTTTTACAACCAGCCCAAACTTGCAAAATCCATAGAGGCTAAAGACACTAGGTTTATTCGACCCAAGGAGGTTGACCTTATTGCGCTGCTCGAAACGGGTGCTATCGATTATATCTTCCTGTATCGTTCGGTTGCCGTTCAGCACGATTTACTGTACCTTTCATTACCAACCCAAATAAATCTGGGAAACCCTAAATACGAGGAGGTTTACAAACAAGCTAGCGTTACCATTAGGGGCTCTGCACCTGGCGATTCGCTAACTATTGTTGGCGAACCAATGGTTTACGGAATCACAATTCCGAAAAATGCACCGAATAAGGAGCTAGCAAAAAAGTTTCTTGACTACTATACCCACAAAGACAAGGGCTTAAAGATTATCGAATCGATGGGAATGCCGCTTGTATGGCCATTGATTACTAGGTAAGTTTTTAGGTGATCGATAGTCGGTAATCCCTGCCTGCCTTGCCTGCCCGCCTGACCAGGGTAGTCGGGCAGGCAGTCAGGCAGGGGTAATTGGTAATCGGTTAAATGATTGGGAATTGATAAGGTTGAGGTATAGATTGATTGACCCTGCCTTTGCCGGCAGGCAAGCTGTCAGCGTCTGAAGAGTATGGACGATTGATTGATTGATTCGTCCTACTTTGCCAACTGCTATTTGCTTTTGCCAACTTTATGATGATTTAAAGGTTGAGGTTGAGGTTGAGATTGAGGTTAAGGCAAAGATTGGTTGATTGATATGATGTTTAACGTATAATTTAATCGTTGTTATTACAATAATTTTCAGTTTTTTTGAAACTTATGAAAACCTAATTGCGAATGCAAAAATCGCCCATAAAACTTCTCTTTGCTTTTCTAGGAGGATTGGTGCTACTATTCATTGTTGCTCCGCTACTAGGAATGGTTTTCGCCACTCCCCTAGCCTCTTTAGTTGATACAGCCTCCGACAGCGAGGTGCAGCAAAGCATTTGGCTAACCCTATCGGTATCTATGGGTGCCACAATTGCTTTCTCCGTTCTGGCGATTCCTTTGGCTTACATGTTGGCCAGACATAACTTCGCATTAAAAAATGTGGTGATAGGAATTATAGACCTTCCTATTGTGATTCCGCATTCGGCGGCGGGAATCGCCCTCCTTGGCTTCATTAGCCGCGACTCAGTAATTGGAAAAATTGCAGGGTCGATGGGTTTTAACCTTGTGGGCAGCCCAGCCGCTATTGCCGTAGCCATGGCCTTTGTTAGCCTTCCGTTTCTGCTAAATGCAGCGCGCGAGGGATTTGCAGCAGTTCCCGAACGGTTAGAAAAAGCAGCTCTGGTGCTTGGCGCATCACCCGCAAGGGTATTTTTTACAATATCGCTACCCTTGGCATGGCGTAGCATTGTTTCGGGTTTGGTGATGATGTTTGCCCGCGGTATGAGCGAATTTGGTGCAGTAGTTATTGTAGCCTATCATCCCATGGTGGCACCAGTGCTAATCTTCGATAGGTTTAATGCCTTTGGATTAAAATACGCCAGACCAGCTGCCGTTCTTTTCATCGCCATTAGCCTAACGGTGTTTGTGATAATCAGGCTACTTGCAATAAAACGAAATAAAGATGCTTAAAGTAAGCAACATATATAAAACGTTAGGGGTTTTTAACCTGAAAGATGTTTCGCTTCAGGTGAAAAAGGGGGAGTATTTTATACTACTTGGCCCATCGGGTGCAGGCAAGTCGATAGTGCTGGAGATAATTGCCGGGTTAATTCAACCCGACTCAGGCTCTGTTGAAATTAACAATATCAACCTCGACAAGATAAAAATTCAAGAGCGCAAAGTGGGTTTAGTTTTTCAAGATTTAGCCCTTTTCCCCCATCTATCGGTTAAACAAAACATTGCGTACCCGTTGCTACGGAAAGGGAAAACGCGGATGGAGATAAACCGATTGGTAGTTGAAGCAGCGCAAAGCCTATCCATTGAGCATCTACTAAGGCGTAACATAACCACCCTCTCGGGGGGTGAGCAGCAGCGGGTTGCCCTTGCTCGAACGCTAGTAACCAAACCCGATGTGTTGTTGCTCGACGAGCCCCTCTCATCGCTCGATGTGGAGCGCAGAGCCGAAATCAGAAAGCTCCTCCGCGAGATTAACCGTAAGGGACAAACCATTATCCACGTTACTCACGATTACGAGGAGGCCATCGCACTGGCACACCGTATTGCTGTAATGAACAATGGGATAATTGAGCAAACAGGTACTCCGCAGGAGGTATTTAGCAAACCCGCATCGTCATTTGTGGCAGGGTTTGGTGGGATTAAGAATTTTTACAAGATAAATTCTATCTCCTCAAAAAATAAAGATTTAACTGAGGCAATTATTGGCAATCGGCTACCGGTTTTTCTACTGGGCGAAGCCATTACCGATGGGTACATAACCTTTCCAGAAAATGCTGTAAGCATCAGTAATACTGTAATGGACTCGAGTTCGCAGAACCATTTTAAAGGAAAGGTAATTGATGTATATCCACAGCGATTTGGCGTAGAGGTAATTGTGGATATTGGGGTCAACGTGTACTCGCTGGTGACCATGGAATCGATTCAAAAGTTGAGCATTGCTGTTGGTGCAGAGGTTTGGATATCGTTTAAGGCCAGTAGCGTTCGGTTTATTGGGGAGTAGGTGGTAATTTGTCGGTTGGGTAGTTCTAAAATTAAGTCTAAAGTCAAAAGTTTAAAGTTTAAAGTTTAAAGTCAAAAGTTGTGGAGCAATCGGTAATCGGTTTGTAAAAGTTGATCATCCCTCGTCATCACGTCAACCTCCCAAGAAATCGACGGTTTCTCTCGTCAACTTTTGTTTCCGAGACAAGCTGAGATACAGTCGCAACAAAAAACGCCTTTCTTACGAGGCAAGCAATCTTTCATCCCCTCAATCAGCCAATCATTCGTGAAATTTTTTCAGTGTGTGAAAAATGAATTCTAACTTCTGATCCATTGAAAAGTTCCCATCAATCCAATGGATTGTAATCCCATTACGCTCCATACGCCGAAACCATGTCATTTGCCTCTTGGCAAACTGATGAATGGCCGTGTTTAGCCCACTGAACATCTCTTCATACGTTATATCGCCCAAAATGTATTGCATTAGCCACTTGTACTCCAGCCCATAGTACATCAAATCATCGGGTTTTACGCCACTGTCGAGTAGCTGCTTCACCTCATCAATCATCCCCTCGCCAAGGCGTTGCCTTAACCTGTCGGTAATGCGTTGCCGTTGCTGTAGGCGAGGAAATCGAACGCCAAAAATGATATTGTTAAGCTTGGGGTACTCAAAATCCTTTGCGGGCGCATTGGCATAGTGTATCTCAATCTCAATGGCGCGCACCAGCCGCTTGCGCGTATCGGTATCGGTATGGTTGTGCAGCTTCTTCATCGATGCCAGCATTTGCTCCAGCTCCTCATGCGATTTGCTGGCCAGCTCGGCGCGCAGCTCAGGATTCTCGGGTACTTCTATCAACCTATACCCACGGATTGCTGCCTCGATGTATAGTCCGGAGCCTCCGCAGAGAATTGGAGTTACTCCCCTACCCGAAATATCGCTGTATGCATTAAGAAAATGAGTTTGGTACTCGTACACATTAAACCTGTACCCCGCATTGGCAATGTCGATAAGATGATGGGGTATCTGCTTACCATCCACCACGTAGTCGTGCAAATCCTTGCCAGTACCCAAATCCATTCCGCGGTAAAGCTGTCGCGAATCGCCACTTATCACCTCGCCACCAATGGCGTATGCCAAATGGGTTGCTACGCTGGTTTTACCCCCAGCCGTTGGGCCTAGTATGGTTATAAGGTTATATTTATTTGGATTCCAATCGAACATAGTCGTATCAATTTTATCTGCTATTTGCCGTAAAATTAGCTATTTTTGCACATTCGCTAGCAAAACGAACAATCGTATGATAATCAATATATTTAAATCGATTTTAAAATCGCCCAAAACAGGCTGGGAGGTTCTGGAAAATCCCAGTAACACAAGCAAGAACTTAGGGATTAGGATCATTGTTATTTTCTCAATCATAGCTGGCTTACTAAGCCTTGCTGGAATTATTATTCACCACAACGAGTCGACAAGCATAGCCATAAGGTATTTCGGGTTCACCACAATAAAATGGATGTTAAGCCTTTACATTGCAAGTTATGTTATTAGCAAACTTTCCAAAGGCTTTAAGGGCAACCTTTCGGTTGACAGAACGCTAGTAGTAGTTCCAGTTTGCGCATCGTTTTTAGTATTTTTCTCAAGCTTAACATACCTTGTATCCGCAGCGCAGGTAATTCTCTACTCTCTTAGCACCATTGGTGCAATTTATTTCTACTTTTCAATCGTAATGCTTTCGGGTATAGCAAAAGAAAGGATTCCCGGATTTTTACTAATTTCGCTGTTGATTTTCGCCCTCATTATTTTTATCGTAGAGATGGTGTTAGTGGTGATCTTTAATATTCCAATTCATCTATAGAGGACAGACAATGGCAACACAAACCAAAATATCAATAAAGAATAAGAAGGCTTACTTCCAGTACGAGATACTGGAAACCTACACTGCTGGAATTGTGCTTACGGGAACCGA
>DDWD01000184.1 GCA_002345825.1 Bacteroidales bacterium UBA2295 | reverse complement strand
TATTTGTGGCAAGCTGTTTAACTATACGCTCAGCGGCTATGTTCATCTGGTTATTAAGGTCTACAGACTTTACATACGATTTATAATTACTCTCCAAGTACTCGGTAACCTGTGAATAGTAACGTATGCGACTGCGAACCATAAGGTAATCGCGGTAATGCTGCATTACATGATAAAAGCGAATAAAATAGTATCGCGAGGAATCCATTCTAAGGGCCTCATCCATTAAGGCCTTTTCCTGCTCGGGTGAAATGGAATCGGTCATTACGCTTTGCTCAATGGTCAAAAGCCACTCGTAAAACAAATCTACATCGGCTTTGGCTAGGGTATCGGCAATCCAATTTTTAACGTAAGAATATGCTCTTTTGTCGATTGTAGTATCGTAGGGTAACCGGTTAAGTGGGTTTTTACTGTTGTAGCTTACCAGATTTAATATTTTTAAATTTTCGGGCTTGGAGAACTGCTGCACACTCAACAAGTAATCTGTTTCATGGGGAAATAGGCCATTGGCAAAATCGGAAAAGGTAGAGAGTTTGCTACGCATTGATATCGAGTTTTTTTTAAATAGTACCCACTAAAGGTACAATATTTAGCACAAAAGCCAGCAAAATTGCTGGCTTCTGATTTGCTCTAAGGTAATAACCTCAACATTACACTGTTTTTAACCACTCAACCGCCTCCGCCTGTGTTACAAAAAACTTGCTCGAAAATTTAGAAGAATCGCGCTTACCCGCTATGCTATGGGCTGCAAACTTTACAAAGGCATCGGATTGACCCAAAACGGTTGCAGAATACCTATAACCGGTCTTCTCGGCGCGGGGCAACCACTCCTCATTTAACCATCGCTGATCTCTTATTGAAAACAATTTTGCTTTTGAGTTATCGACCAAGAACTTGTGAACTCTCTTTTCACTCATCAAGTCCAAAGCCGTATTACAACCATTCCTGAACTCATCGGAGGTTGGCATATCAATCCATTCAATTTTTATACATCCTACCTCAGAAAGGAAAGTAACCCGACAGTGCTTACCAATCTCAAGAATTTCCATAACTATTTGCCGAAAAATTCTATTACCTGAGCATTGAAAATATCTGATTTTTCGAACATCATGAAGTGCCCGCACTTTGGAACCATAACCAGCTTGCTGTTTTTAATCTTTGTTGCGCCAGCCTTCGCGATATCAACGGTACGCCCGGGATTAAGGTAACGGTTTGGGATTAAGTTATCGTTCTCACCGAACAAGATTAGAGTTTGCTGCGATAACTTATCTAGCTTATCAATTACAGGTTCATTCACCATTCCAGCAACAGAAACGCTAACAGCAAGACAATAGTTGTCAAAATCGCTTGCTGTTCTCATTGCTGCCCGATCCTTTATCATGAAATGGGCATCCTTTGGTAGGTTATAAAAATTTGTTGCTAGATTGGTTTCGATTGCCTCATATGGTGTAAGTTTAACCAAATTCACCGACATCACATCTTGAAACCATTGTTTTTGACCAGGATGAAACTCCTCAAAGCCAGCAGGGGCTACCAGTATCAGGTTTTTAACCACTGAAGGATGTTGTAGGGCTGCAACCATTGCTATTTGCCCACCCATTGAGTGACCGGCTAAAGAAACCTGCTTTAACCCCAGCTTATTTACAAACTCAATCACAACATCTGCATAGAAACTCATCAGGCCGCTATGGGGATTTTTTGTAGACTTTCCATAGCCAGGAAGATCAATGGCTATACAACGAAATTTTTTGCTAAGCTCTGGAATATTTTTTTCCCAAGCTGGAAGATAGCTCCCCAGGCCGTGAATAAAGAGTATGGTTTCTTCTCCATCACCCTCATCTGAATATGCCAGAGTTATATCATTGGATAGTTGAGCGTATTTAACATCTGCTCGATACTCCAACTCGCTCATTGAGTTAAGTTTGGGAATATTCATATAGGTTGAACATGCCGTAAAAAGAACCGAAATAATTGTAAATATTAATATTTTTATTTTCATAGTATGCTCCCCCAATTTTAGAATAATAACCATTTATAAACCAAGAATGCTGTCCAGGGGTTAGCTGGGCGTTCAGTTGAGTAAATGCTATTGATATCAGAGCCATGCGTAGCGCTGTTACTATCGAAGAAATTGCCCAACGACATATATGCACCATGCAGTTCAAGGCTCATAAACGGTCCGAAATTGTACTTCAATGCCCCATTTACTTCCCAGCCCATGAATGTCCCTCCATTTTGAGGTTTTACTGAGCTATTGGCTGCTGCTACACCAACTTTCGCGTTTATTTTATTGGGAACAAAATCCTTGGAAAAGTTCAGAACCCCTGCAGTTACACCATATCCCATATTTGAGATATCAGATATAACAGGTGTATAGCGATTGACAACATTACCATGAGGAAAAAGGATGTAAGTGCCCGAACTGATGAAAATATTTGCGGGCATACCCCAAGTGTTTCCAGTTATCACCCCTGAATATTTTCCATTGGCAATACCGTCGCCATCGCCAGTAGTGTATAAAAGGTCAGCAGCAATAAAATCTCCAGCTGTTTGCCCAAATCGGTAAGCCCCGCGCAAATTCATCCCTAATCCACCTATATCTGCACGCTTGATATATTCACCGTTCTGATTTGATCTTACAGATCCCATATTATAATTTAGAAAACCCGTAAGCTGCCAGCGATCAATCCAAAAGTCAACATTTCTTCCAAAATAGATACCAGTCCAGGCAACATCAGCTTTATAGTCATTAGTGCCAAGATTGAATACGAAAGCACCATTGTAGTTAGCCAAAGTACTTGTTAAACCCTGTCCAAAAACAGATACGCCACCTTTATTCATACCCCGATCATGAACATAGTAAACCGAAGCTCCTACAGTCCATGCCATTGATATCTTTTGATGATAAATACCTTCATACAAAGTAACGTCATCGTTTAACTCAGCATCATTCTCGTATAGCTTATAAAAACCAGCTTTAATGGAGTTAAAATCCTTTTCGCGCCGAACTGAAATTCCTACCCCGTCGGTTCCCCAGTAGGCTAAACGATAGCCTGTCATTGTCATCTTATCGAAATAAGTGCGATATGGATTGTAGGGAGTATCAAACATTCGCTGGAGGCCAAGATTAATGTACCAATCCTTAAATGGGATTAACTCCAACTCAATGTTTTGGGTTTGTAGGTTTACTTGATCAGCAGAGATTGCAGATCCCTTATTACCACTAAGCCCATACGCCTGATCGCCCCAGGTCCAATCAATCTCAAAAGAGGCTCTTAGAATAGCTTTCCCATTAAATAGCTTAGGTTGGTATATAAAGAATGGAATTAATCGCTGCTCAACATATCTTGAGCTTATTTTTTCAGAAGTTGTAGATGAGTTTGGCCCAAATAATCGCCCAACGAGCTGACCACTAAACAAGCTGCTTTCAGGATACATGTTTGATCCAACCGCTTGATTAATATAGAACGCAAAAAATTGCAGCTCTTTGTTCACTTTTTTTCCAAATGGGATATCATTCTCAAACTGTGTTGCTGAGCCTCCCATATCACTATCGGTTTGAGCAGTAACATTAAAGAAGATGAACACTCCCAGAGTTATTAACAATATACAATGCTTCATAGGATGATGAAATTTAAATTATAAGAAAGTGGCTATCCAATAAAAATCAATTCACTTAGGGAGAAAACAAACCAGGAATCGGCAACCAAAATCTTGAAAAAATTTAGATTCTTGGTTTTATATTTAATGGATAACCACTTGTACTCTTATTCGGTATAGGTATCCTACTCTATACGAATGTACTTTTGAATATTCATTTCACCAAGTGTTCCACCATTAGAACTACCGAATCCATCCTCTGGAGTAGGAGGAACATTCTGAGTTCCTGAAGTTTGAACAACTTCGTACCACAATAGTTCAGGGTCTGTTTTAATCTCAAATATACCCGATGAAACTGCTTCGTAAGGGGCACTTTGTGAAATATCAATGTTCCAAATTTCACCTACACTACTCTTTACAATGGTAAAAGTACCAGTAAAAACAACATCGGGTTCCCCACTGGTGTTGCCTTGGTTAAATTGCTTCACTAAGTATGAGTTGTCCTCTTTAAATTCAGCATAAATTGAATCAACCTGAAAGTAAGTTACAAGAAGTGGAGCCACATTCTCTCCCGAAGAGTACCATTCGCCAATAATTCCCATATCACGTACTAAAGGATCTGATACAATCTGGGACTCAGCAACCATTGCTTTTCCCTCGGCATCGTAAATTGATGTGGCACTAACTGGGCTAACCTTTAAAACCTCCGAACCATCAGTAACAGATGTAATAGTTAGGTTAACCGTCAACACATTTGCTCCTGCAACATGGGTTACAGAATATGAGAAATCGACGCCCTCAATTTCAACCTTCACATCAGCGTCAGTTAAATCCCCTGTCATATCAGCGTTAGCATAAACAGGCTCAGTGAAAGTTACAGTGGCTGTTTGGTTGTCTGATGACAACTCAACCTTTTCAAAATCAGGCGCTTGGTTTTCCGCCTCATCACTGCATGAAACGAAGGCAGTTGCAATTAATAATAGAATAGCTAGTTTTTTCATTTTTGTAAGATTTAGAATTTAGATTTGTTTACGTATTTGTATTTACATGCAATTAACAAAACATTGTGGCGTACCTCAAGTTGAGTAGTAAAATAAACGGGTTGACTTTGGATTCAATAACCACACAATACAATGCCATTTATTTAATACAGTGTGCATTAGTGTCGCCAATTTAATCTACGACCTACTACCCCCACCTAATCACATTTGCGCCCCAGGCATAGCCAATACCAGCAGCAATCATAGATATTATGGTGCCTGGTATCAACTTACCCTGCTGCTGGGCCAAGTGAAGCGATAGAATCTGATCGATCTGGCCCATATGTCCATACTCCTCAAGGTAAATGGTTTGGTCCATGGTTAGCCCCAATTCCTTGACAATGAACTCGTACATTGAGCGCTTAAAGTGGAGTCCAGCCAGATAACCCATTTGGTTCATGTCGGCCCCCGATTTTTCGAAAGCTCGCTTAATGCAGTGCATCCAGTTACCCATCGACACCTCGTTAAGCCTATCCTTCATATGCTTCTCGTTGAAAACCCGAAGCGACTTGTAGGCGACATCAGCATTTTTCTTGGTAATTGGATTACAGGTTCCTCCATACTCAACGCCAGCATCGCGAGCTAGTGACCCATCGGTCATGATATGGGTACCTAAAACCAGATTTTTGCCTATATCACGCTTAAGGATAAGAGCACCTGCTCCTGCTGAGAGATTGTACATGAACGATACGCTGGGGTCAGCGAAGTCAATAAAATCGCCATTACGATACCCCCCAACTATCATCACGGTTTCAATATCAGCATCGGCAATCATCATATCCTTGGCCATTTTCATAGCGGCAACAGTGGTTCCGCAGCGCTGCTGGATATCTATAGCCCAAGCATTGATTGCGCCTATTCGCTCCTGTATGTATATGCCAGATGTGGTTAGCGGGTACTCCTTCCACTCCTCGCCAATGCAAAGGATTAGATCGATAGATTTTGAATCGACTCCCGTATTTTTAAGGGCATCGAGCCCGGCCTTGGCTCCCATCTCCTGCGTTCCGTCTCCCTCACCGGGAACAACTATGGATTTAATCCCAAGCTTTTCGATAACCGCCTGCTCACTCCAAACGCCACCTGTGGCTTCGGATATTTGCTTTGCTGTCATTCGCTCTTTGGGGATGTAAATTCCGGTTCCTACTATTCCTATTTGTGGGGTCATTATTGCTGATTTTGAAGTTAGATGTTGGATGTTGGTATTTAGTAGATAAATAGGTTGCTACCCACAGCAAGGCCCGCTCCCGATGCCATTAGCACAACCTTATCGCCCCGTTTTACCTTACCCTCTTTTACTGCATGATGAAAGGCCATGGGCAAACAGCCAGATCCTGTATAACCGTACCTATCCATTACGTAGCTGGTTTTGGTTTCGGGCTGGTTCAATTCATTCATCACCTTAATAATTACCGATTTATTGATTTGGGTAAAAATGAAATGGTCTACACCTTCTACACTCTCGCCTGCCTTACTTAAAAGGTGTTTAACCACCATAGGCCAAAGTCTCACATTTCGGTCGCCAGGCAAAGGTTGTAAGTTTAATAGACCTTGCTTCTCTTGGCTAATAAGTTCGGGGGTTATAGGATTTCGACTACCACCAGCGTAAACCCCAATGTAATCCCACTGGGTACCATCAGTAAGCAGCTGACCAGCAATGTACCCCGATTCCCCATCGTCGTTTCGTTCCAACACGAATGCCCCTGCCCCATCGGCAAAAATGGAGTAGCCAAAGGCGTCGCCCGGACGAACAAAAGCAGGCATATTGTAAACCCCAACCACCACTGCGTACTTTATGGTTTTATCGGTTGCCATAATGCGTACCGCATTATCGAGCGCAATGGCAAAGCTAGCGCACGATGCGCTTACGTCGAAGGTTGAAGCCCAAGTCTCACCCTTCTGAATTCGCCCCTGAACCACTATGGATGTGGCAGGAGTAATAAATTCAGGGGTATCAGTACCAACTATAAATAACCCGATATCATCTGCCGAAATTTTAGCATCTGCAATGGCCTGCTCAGCTGCTTTGGTGGCAAAATCGGCAGTAGTTTCATCAATGCCACGCAAATGGGCAATATGTCGCTTGTAAATACCCAGCTTCGTCTCGGTTTTATCGTGATCGAACTCAGTGCCAGCCAACCTTTTCAATTCGAGATTGTCGATGGGTTCGCCCGGCGCGTAAACTCCTGTTCCTGCTATTTTTACTGGTAACATCGTTGAATGAGTGAGTGATTGTGTGAGTGTGTGACCTGCCAAAGGCAGGCAAGTTGATTGATTGTTTAATGATTAACGTCTACAGATTACCGGCACACTAGACATACCCCATCTTCTCTGCTTTCGCAGTAAGTTCAGCCTTAAAATCGGGATGTGCAATGGAAATTAGCGCCTTGGTTCGTTCCTTTACGGTTAATCCTGTAAGCCTAACAGAACCAAACTCTGTTACAACCCAGTCGGTATTGCTGCGATGCAGGGTTACCGCAGTACCCTCGGGAAGCACAGGAACGATTGTCGAAATCTTTCCCTTCTGTGCAGTCGATCTGCAAGCAATAATCGATTTCCCCAAACCATCGAAACCCTCAACCGCACCAACAGCGGTATCTGTCTGTCCGCCTGTGCCCGAGTACTGGTTAATACCTATCGATTCGCTGGCCACCTGCCCAGTAAAATCGACCATTATGCAGG
>DDWD01000100.1 GCA_002345825.1 Bacteroidales bacterium UBA2295 | reverse complement strand
AACAGTAACGCTTAGTCTACCGCTATCGGTTTGCTGCATAAAGTCGGTACCAATCATACCAAGGCCAAGGGGCACTAACGAACCAACAAAAATTAGTACTGCTACAATCATAGTAACCGTTTTATGGCTTAGGCAGTAGCGTAATGCTTTGGCGTACCAGTTGTCGAGCTTATCCATAAGGCTTATTCCGTAGCGCTCGTACCAGCTGGGCTTGGTTTTAATATCAACTATGTGTCCATTCTCATCGATTTTAACTTTTTTCGATTTTAGTATCTTCGAAGATAACATTGGGGTTAGGGTTATAGCAACAAGGGTAGAGGTGCTAACCACAATGGTTACAATCCAACCTAACTCTTTAAACATTACACCTGCCATACCGCCTAGCATAGTGAGAGGTAAGAATACCACAACAATAACCAGGGTGGTGGCAATTACCGAAATCCATACCTCGTTAGTTGCGTACTTGGCTGCTTCGCGCGGGCTCGACCCTCGCTGTATGTGCCTCATTATATTTTCGAGCACCACAATGGCATCGTCAACCACCATACCAATGGCCACCGTGAGGGAGCTAAGCGATATGATATTAAGCGAACTACCAACAAATGCCAGGTAAACAAACGAAACAATAAGCGCAATGGGGATGGTAAGCGCAATTATTAACGTTGCTCTTACCTTACCCAAAAAGAAGAGTACCACTAGCACAACAAACAGAAGTGCATATAGAATTGAGCGTTGAAGGCTATTGATGGAGTTCTGGATATCGAGCGATGAGTCGTATATCAGATCTATCTTTACATCGGCAGGTAGCAACTTCTTCACCGACTCCATCTCTTTGTTTACATCCTGACAAATTTGTACGGTGTTGGCTCCCGACTGCTTAGTAATAATTACCCTAACACCCTCGCTACCATTAATCTTTTCGTCGAGCGATAGATCTTTTATAGTGTCGCGTACAGTGGCAATATCGCGAACGTAAACCATTTTGCCTGTGGGTGTGGTGGTTACAACCAAATCGTTTATCTCGGAACTTTCAATATACTCGGTTCTTACCTGTAGCTGGTACTGCTCCTTTGCCATCTTAACTGTACCCGACGAAAGGTTAAGGTTGTTATTGCTAATGGCGCTACCTACCAATTCGAGAGGTATTCCGAAAGCATCGAGCTTCTCCTGATTAATATCAACATAGATATACCGCTCGGGGGCGCCCGAAACCGAGATATTTCCAATTCCATCAACCCGGTTGAGCTGGGGAACTACAATGTCGTTCAAAATCTTATCGAGTCCAGCGTAGCTCTCTTCGGCTGTAAAGGCAAACTGAATAATTGGCATTGCGCTGGAGCTAAACTTGAATATAAATGGATTGGAACAACCTGTGGGCAGGTTATCCTTGGTCATATCGATGAACGATCGCACATCGTTTATCACCTCATCGAGATTTGTGCCCCATTCGAGCTCAAGAAAAATAAGCGACATATTATCGCGTGAGGAGGAGTTTAATTCCTTTAGCCCATCAACTGAATTTAGGCTATTCTCAAGCAGGCGAGTAACATTGGTTTCAACCTCGCTTGCACTGGCGCCGGGGTAGGTTGTCATTACCGAGATGAAAGGAGGTTCCAGCTCGGGGAACTGGTCAATAGGGAGTCTCATCAACGAGAACACACCTATAACTATTACGGCCACAAAAATCAGAAGGGTCGTAACTGGTTTATCTATAGCTGTTTTGTAAATACTCATTTTCCAATATTTATTCTAATGTAAATAAATGTAGCTATAACAGTTTGGCTTACTTAATAATATCGAGCTTAACGCCATCGATAAGTTTGCCTTGTCCAACGGTTACAATCTGGTCGCCCTCCTTTATGCCATTGGTTTTAATCTCAATCATCTCGTCGAAACGCTGACCTAGGGTTACATCAACCCGCTTGGCTACACCGTTATTGTTTAAGAAGATGTAACGATTGTTCGATCCGGTAAGCTTAAGCACCGATTGGTATGGCACCATGATGGCCTCAAATTCGCCAAGTTCGATGGTTGTTCTAACAAACATACCGGGTCTTAAGAGTTCCTGTGCATTGGGAATACGGAGTTTAACCTGAAACGTATGCGTTGCGGCATCAATGGTTGGGTAAATAATTTCTACAGTGGCCGGAAAGGTTTGGTTAGGGTAAATATCCGATTTTAGCTGTAGCTTCATACCCTCTTTTACCAATGGGAAGTACGACTCGGGGATATTCACGATAGCTTTTAATAAGTGAATTTGAGTGAGAACAAGCACTGGTACTCCGGTATATAGCTCGCCATCCTCGTAGTTTTTGGCAGCAATAACGCCCTTAATGGGAGCTTTTACGAATGTATTCTTTGTTAAAAACTCAAGGTTTTCTTTTGTTTGTTCGTAACCAAGCTTGGTTTGATCGTAGGTTTGCTGCGGAATAGTACCCGACTCGTAAAGCGTTTTCACACGATTATACTCAACCTCGAGGTTTGCATAGGTAAGCTTGGTGGTGTTAAGCTGAGTTTGGTCCATACGAATTAGCAAATCGCCTTTATTTACCTTTGAGCCAACCTCAACAAAAATCTTCTCTATTCTGCCCGTTACGGCCGGAGCAATGTTGGTTGTTTCGTATCCTTGCAGTGTGGTTGATAAGTCAATTTTACGGGCAATTTTAGTTTTTTGTAGTGGGCTAACTTTCACCTTTTCAATTCTTTCCGCTTCAGCTTGCTGATCGGCATTTTTTGCTCCGCAGCTAGCTAGCCCAAGGGCTATGCTGCCAATGATTAATGATTTAACTAGTTTCATGTTGATAGTGTTAGCTGTGGTATAATTATTTACTTACGTTGATATTTAAAAGTTTTTCTAGTGCAATTTGTGCTGATACAACTTCCATTAGTGCTTGAACATAGCTGCTTTGGGCATTAAGCAGGTTGGAGTTCGATGTGGTAATATCCAGGCTCGAGGCCATTCCCTGCTCATATTTTTTTGAGATGTTATTGAGTATTCTTTGGTTCACCTCAATGTTCTTTTTCTGGTTCTGGTAACTCTCGTATGCCGATGTTAGATTATACTGCAGCTGGCTATGTTGAATTTTTAGCGCATCCTCAGTATCCGCAAGGGTATTGCACTGCGTTTCGTAGGCAATTTTTGCTTCCTTAACCTTTGCGTAATTAACACCGCTAGAGAATATGGGGATTGATAACGATGCACCAATTAGGTTTGGAGGAGTTGTGTTAAACCCTTCATCTTTCCCAAAATATGTTTTTTTGGTGTACTGGTAAAAGGCGCTTATTGTAGGGCCATAACTCCAAGCGTTAAGCGCAATTTGCTTTTCCGATAATTCAGTCGATTTTTTAAGCAATCGGTAATCAAAATTATTTTCGAGCACAAAATCGGCCTTTAGCAGCTGTAGCGAATTCTCGAGGTTTAGCAAATCATCTATGGTTTGAGTGAGCGTAACGCCTGTGTTTACATCGAGTCCAAGCTGGAGCCTAAGCGAGTTGTAAAGCATTTCTATTGAACGTCTGGTGGAGTTTATGGTTGTCTCCATAGTAGAAACCTGCACTAACAGCTGATCGGCATCGGTTTGGTCGGCTACGCCAACTTTAACCGATTGCTCAGTGTACTCGTGTAGCTTCTGAATATTTTTAAGGTTCTTTTCAAGTAGCCCCACTGTTTGCTCCATGATGAGTATAGAGAAGTAAACAGATTTTACCTGATTTGTAATATCTTGTTCAGTCTTCTTTAAACTTACTTCCGCCATATCTTTGGCCATAGAGGCCAATTGAGAGCCAACTAGTTGAGCACCGCTAAGGGCAACTGCAACCTGTCCAGTTAGGTTGCCGCTAGGGTTCATAGGAATAGCCATCCCCCCAAATTTTAATTCGTACCCCATAAAGTTCGAATAATCTAGCTTTACATTTGCCTGCGGAAGCATCGATGCTAAAGCCTTCCATTGAGCCGCTTCGGCCTTTTGAATTTCAAGCGAAGCATTTTTTAGCGTTCTATTGTGCTCAAGGGCATATGCTTGGGCATCGCTAAGTGTAAGGTCAAAGTTTTGCTGTGCAAAAGCCTGACCACTCAGAATAAGTACTAACGTAAGTATTAAAATTTTGTGTTTCATGTGCTTTGAGTTGTTTTATATGTATTCTTAATAGTTGCTAATAAAAGCGTTAAGAGTTAGAGATTAATGATTAAACAATGCTTTACAGTCGATAAAAACTTTACGCCTCGCTAAAGTTTTGGTTTTTGCTTAAAAAATCGCTCAAGTACTCAAGTCCTTTTTCGGTACAAATACCCTTAATATAGGGGAGGAATATTGACGACCATATCTTTTGGGGGGGGGTACAGTCTTCACGGGTCAAATTAAAGAAGTAGTTCATTACCACATGAATAAATGTATTAACCAGGTCAATATCTATTGTCTTAACAAATGTACCCTCGTTAACTCCGCGTTTTAGTATAAGGTACGAAACTTCACCGTTCCCAATTTTTTCTGATTTTTTGATTGCTTCAAACATATCAGCGTAGTATTTCTTAAGATCCTCGAAGAACTGAGGATTTGTACCCGCAATGCTATCGCGATTATATATGCCAA
>DDWD01000064.1 GCA_002345825.1 Bacteroidales bacterium UBA2295 | reverse complement strand
AAGGTGGGGTAAGAGCCCACCGGTTCTGTTGGCGACAACGGAAGCCGTACGCCTAATGGGGTGCAAGACCATGTACATCACAATTGACAGGGAAACCTGACTACAGAGCTGCTCGTTCTGATCTCAATTGAGAGTTGTGAGGGGTAGGTCGCATGAGCTATGCGGCAACGTATAGCCTAGATAAATGGTAGAAGCGCTAACTTTGTTAGCAGCACAAAACCCGGCTTATAGATCTGCTGACTTTATTCACTTCCAAAATACAGCCTAATTAGCCTTATTTATGTTAAGTAACTTGCCCCGTTGAATTCTCCTCCCTGCATCATTATTCCCTGTCCACACAAAATCTTTTCATCGTATAATCGATAAGTTTACCATTGTAAACATACCGATCCTGTGTTGATCATGCAGTGTGTTTACATATGTATTGCAATGTGATCAGTTCTTAAACTGTCTGCATCTGCATTTATGTGATACATCAAACACTTGTATTTATATGTATTATATAACTATATTTCAGTTTATTACAATGTTTATTTATTATTTTAGTGTAATTTAATTTTGCTCTCTAAGGTAAATATGCTGTAAAATTTGATTTCACAGTTTATCAAATATTTATTTACCAGTATGTTATAAGGTATAAGTGATGTGTTGATTCAACAAATACTATGATTACTCCCATAGGATGGCTTAATAACTACCAAATCTGGTTAACACCTTAAAGATCATTGGTGGTTGAATGGAAGGTTTGTTTTGCTAGGGATTGAAATGTACGTATCTTTTGTAAGGTGGTTAACTGAACGAATGAAACACGCCGTATTTGACCGTATTATGAGGCTACACGAGGTTCTTTTATGTGGCTAAGTAAGTTCCAACCACCATTGTATTAACAGTTTATGCCCTAAGAATAAGCAGTAGATGTGTTTTGTTTAGGCCAAAGAACACCAATGCTGCATTACTGCTAGTTTACGAGGCAACCTAAACAGATTTTATCCTAGTCAGCGGAGCCAATAGTTTCTGGTAATAACGTGAGTTCGATCTAAGGAATAATTATGTATCTCATTTATAAATAAGCGAATAAGGTTGATTGTTGTGATTATTGTTTTATTCCTAAGGTTATTTGAGTTTGTAATAAGGTTTCTAGTAAGTTCATAAACCTTATCTTGGTTTTTTAACCATAGTAACAGAACGAAACCAAAGATATCCAAACTCATTACCTTATTTTGTGGAGTCTTATGTCAACACGTTACATCGAACTCACGTTAATAACATCAATATCCATCCCAGGCTTATCAGTAAACCAACATGAGGATGCTGAATACATCCTGAAATCCCCTGCAAAGAGTATAGGTTACAATTGTAGTCACGGAGCGTTACGTATGTAACTCTAATTTGTTTGCATATGTCAATAGCGTTGTGTACATTTGTAAAAAGAGCGTTTATGAGAGATCGTTTGCAAAAACTGCTTACTAAAGAAGGTGTTGCGCCTACCCGTTTTGCTGAGATAATTGGGGTGCAGCGTAGTTCCATATCGCACATACTTTCGGGAAGAAATAAACCTTCCTTTGATATGATTCAGAGCATTCTTGATAAATATCCGAGGGTAAATCCCGATTGGCTCCTGCTTGGTAAAGGTGATATGTACAGGAAAGTGGTGCAAACCACACTTTTTTCAGATCATAATCCTACAGAACAGGTGGTTACGCCTGGGAAAACAGATAAAGAGTACCTTAAAAGCGATGCGTTAAAACCTAAACCCTCCGAGAATCGAATATTTGAAAAGCGAATCGAACGGGTGATCGTATTTTACAGCGATAAAACGTTTACCGAATACCAATCGGAGTAAGCTTTATTTCGCAAATAGCTTGTTTCATTATTGGCAAACGATTAGTTTTGCAAAAAAATTTATGTATAAACTCATCGTTCGCCCTATCCTCTTTCTAATCTCCCCCGAAAAAGTTCATGCTCTAATAGTAGGACTTGTAAAAGTATTTTTTGTTATTCCGGGAATCAAACCTTTAATAAGCATGGTGTACACCAAGTCACACCCTAAGCTTAATCGTGAAGTGTTTGGCCTAAAATTCAGCAACCCCATTGGGCTTGCTGCTGGTTTTGATAAAAATGCTGAACTTTTCAACCAGTTCGATGCCTTTGGCTTCTCCTTTATCGAAATAGGAACCGTTACACCCAAGCCACAGCCAGGTAATCCCAAACCTCGATCATTTAGGCTAAAACCCGATAAGGCTCTTATAAATCGTATGGGATTTAATAACAAGGGGGTAATAAATGCTCGAAACAAACTAGCCAAAAGCCCTGTTAGAAAAGTGATTATTGGTGGAAATATTGGGAAAAACACATTAACGCCCAATTCCGAGGCCGTTAACGATTACTTAAATTCATTTATTGAACTTTACCCATACGTCGACTATTTTGTTGTTAATGTTAGTTGCCCTAATATCAAAGATTTAAAGGAGTTGCAGGATACAGAAAACCTTAGGGCAATCCTTTCTGCCTTAACCCAGAATAGGGCAGAGCAGCTGATATACAGGCCCATTCTTCTCAAAGTATCCCCCGATTTGAGCTGGGAACAATTGGATAGCAACATCGAAATTGCCACAGAAATGAAAATTGATGGATTTGTTGCTACCAATACAACAACCAGTAGAGATGGATTAATATCAAATAAAGACATTGTAAAACAGCTAGGCAATGGTGGCCTAAGCGGGGCACCAATATGCGAAAGGTCAACCGAAGTAATCCGCTACATAGCCAATAAAACCCAAGGTAAAATGCCAATTATTGGAGTAGGGGGGATCATGTCGGAAAAGGATGCCCTTGATAAGCTTAACGCAGGCGCTAGCCTTATACAACTTTATACCGGTTTTATTTACGAGGGTCCAGGATTAGCTAAACGCATTTGCAAGGAGTTGTTGAAGTAATATAATGCAACTATTTAATAATGAAATTAGAAGAAGGTGATATATATCCATTTCAGGTGTTGAGAAAAACCACCATTCCCGACGAAGGTGATTTTTTTCTATTACGCCATCAATCGGGTAGGCGACTTCTGATACCCGAGCAGAGCTATATCCACTACAACATTGAGCCAGGGACAACCATTGAATGTAAAGTAGACAAGGTAAGCTGCACTGGAAAGGTTTACTTAGAACCTCTACATCCCGTATATCGTGAGGGAAATGAGTACCCTTTTGATTTTGTTGGTGTTATTCCCAGCGAGATTAACCAGCCTGGACGATTGGTGGTGGTTAAAGATGTTTTTAATAATGAGGTTACGGTTGTATGTGCCGACAAAATGAATAACGTAGTAAATGGGAAAATTACCCTAACGGTAGAGAGAGTTAGAAAAGGGGTGCCTGAACTTTACAGTAAAGTCAACACTAATTCCAATGCGCTTAAAGATATTGTAGGCACCCGAATGCAATTTAACATAATTAGGACAGAACCAAACACCAGCGGGGAAATTGGTTATGTATTACAGAGCACAGAGGGCCATAAAGCATGGCTAAAGCTAAAACATTATAAAAGTTATGGTTTTGTTGTGGGCGACACGGTTTGGTGCCATGTTTACGGTCATACAAATACGGGAGTACTTAAGGTTGAACCGGATAATCCATTTTACAAAGTTGGAACGATTTATGATTTTGAAGTTGTAAAACAAAAGAATACCCATAATAGCGAAAGTGATGACAATAACGTACTTACACTTAAGGATATTGCCGGGAACTTTTGCGGAATTGGAGTTACCCCACAAGTATTTAATAAGTTATATGATAAAACCCGGCTTAAATGCCGGGTTGTTGGATTCAGGAAAGGAAAACCTAGGCTGGAGCTAGGTATGAACGACTAATCATCTTCCGAATATTCGTTATCCTGTTCATCCTCAATATCATCAGGAAACGAATCATTTTCAGTACCTATGCTATCGGAATCGCTGAAAAAACCCTTTTCATCATCATCGTCCTTGGGTTTGGTGTCAATCTTAACATTTACCTTTATCAGGTAGCTGGCATCCTCGGTATCGAGCGTAATGGCGTAAAAAAATTCGTTATTAGGTTTTGACACCTTTATAACATGATCTTGATATCCGTAAGGATATTTCTTTTTAACAAGGGCCAGCAGCTCAGGTGTGAGGTTTTTATAGCTGATTACCAGTTTCTTTTTGTTCATAGGGGTTAATAAAATTTATAGTGCAATAATACATTAAAAATTGAAACTAAGTTAAGGTTCTATAGCTTTTTCCAAACTTTTTTACGATTCAAAAATAAGTATTTTCAGTTATTATATTGAATTCTTGGGCAAACATCTGGTTTATTTTATCAACAAATTTCGGATGCCAATATATGTTATATAATCCATATTATGTTAAATAGGTGTTTTGGATTCTTGTATATATATGTTTGGTGTTAAGACATAAAAAATGGCTTGCGGAAAACACAAGCCATTTTTTTAACGTTGATAAGGTAAGCCCCTATTCTTTCATACTTTGATATAACTCGTTCATCTCCTCATATTTCTTTTGATTACTCTCATTCTCGTTACGGTAACGGAAATATAGGTTTCTTAAAGTTTCAATAACCGCCATATTCTTGGGATCAACCTCATGGGCTTTCTCCATTGGCTTAATACTTTTCTTAAACTCAACACTAGCTTTAGCCATTACTTCTTCATACTTGTCAACCTCTCGGGCTGGTACTTTGTTTGCCTCTTCAAGAAATTTCACACCAGCGTTAAAGTAAAGTGCGCCAAGGTTATATAGTGCATCAAAGAAATCGGGTTTTAGCTCAACAGCCTTTTTGTAAGCGGTTTCTGCCTTCTCAAAATTTTCAAGCTTATCATGCAGCGTTCCTTCGGCAAAATGTAACGAAGGTTCGTTAGAATCGCTCTCCATTGCTTTGTGAATATATTCAAGAACTAGTTCTGGATCGTCACCTTGAGCAATATAGTAGTTAATAAGGCCATAAAGAACTCCTTGGTTTTTTGGATACTTAACAAATCCTTCTTTAAGATATTCAGCTCCCTCCTCTGCTTTTCCAAGCTGCGAGTATGCTTCAAAAATATTGTAGTAGATGTTACCATCGTTACCATAGTTATACTCTAAAGCTTTTTTATACAGCTCAATGGCTTTTTCATGATCACCACCTACTTGAGCGGAAAGCCCAGCATAGTATATAACTACAGTATCTACATTATTCACAAGGGGATCCTCACCAATTTTAACGGCTTTCTCAAAGTATGAGGCAGATTTTAAATACTCCTTCTTGGTATAGTTGCTTGTTCCCTCTGTAATATAAAGGTACTTGAGCTTCGATAAATCCTCAGAAAGTTTCTTATCAGCGCGTCCTTTCTCATCAAGCTCTTGTGCTTTCTTAAAACTATCGTAAGCTACCTCCAAAGGGTTCTCAATCAACTCGTCGGTAAAAGTCCAGTACTCAAGCAATCCATCGATAAAGTAAAAATTCACCCTTTCCATTTTGTACTCGGTAACCATCTTACCATCAATCTCCTTTTCAGTTTGCTCCTTGGGCATACCTACAATGATATTAAATTCGCTGATGGCCATTCCGGTGGTAGCGCTAAGTGTCATTGCATCATACACATCGAACATAAGTTCACCATGTTTGAGCCAAGTCTTATATTTAGTTCCCCGCTTTTCATGCTGGGTTTTACTTTGGCTCTTATCAATCTTTTTTTCTAATGAACTGTAATTAACTTGCTTAGATGTTTGACCAAGCAAACTACCTGCCATTAAAACAGCTGATAAAAATAAAATTATTCGTTTCATCATTTTTGGTTTATAAATTAGTAATCTTTTAATTTGATTCTACTGCTTCTTGTTGTGTTATTTATCTGAATTATCCTGTACATCCTCAGCAATTTGAATATCTTGATCTTCATCGGAAGCTGCATCAACCTTGGTAACTGCTGCAATTGTATCGCCATTCCTAAGGTTTATTAGCTTAACCCCTTGTGTTGCCCTTCCGGCTAATCTAACATCGGATACTGCCAGCCTAATGGTTATGCCGCTTTTGTTGATAATCATTAGGTCATTGTTGTCTGACACGGCCTTTATGGCAATCAGATCGCCTGTCTTCTCGGTGATGTTAATGGTTTTAACACCCTTTCCTCCCCTATTGGTTATGCGGTAATCATCAAAGTTAGAACGTTTGCCATATCCTTTTTCCGAAACAACCAGAATATCAACCTTTTCATCATTATTTACACAAACCATGCCAATAACCTCGTCCTCGGGACTGATGGATATACCCCTCACTCCTCCTCCAGTTCTGCCAATGGCGCGCACAAGGTTTTCGGGAAACTTAATGGCCTTGCCATTTCGTGCGGCTAGCATCATATGGCAATTGCCATCGGTTAGGCATGCTTCCAGCAGCTGATCGCCATCTTTCACCGTAATAGCAATTACTCCATTTTGACGAGGACGGCTATAGGCTTCGAGGGAAGTTTTCTTAATAATGCCCTTCTTTGTACCCAATATGATGAAATTTTTTCTCACATACTCGGGGTCGTTAAGGGTCTTCACATTGATATATGCCTTCACGTTGTCTTCGGGCTCAATGTTTATAAGATTTTGAATTGCTCTTCCCTTCGATGATTTTGATCCCTCTGGTATTTCGTATACCTTTAGCCAGAAACACTTACCATTCTCGGTAAAGAATAGCATGGTATTGTGCATTGAAGCGACGAATAGGTGCTCAATGAAGTCCTCATCGCGAGATGCAACACCCTTAGTACCTATACCACCTCTTGCCTGAATTCGATATTCTGTTAAGGGGGTACGCTTAATATACCCCATATGAGATATGGTAATAACTACGTCCTCATCGGCGTAAAAATCCTCTGGGTTGAACTCTTCGGCATCGGGAACAATAAGGGTTCTTCTGGCATCACCATACTTCGCCTTCACCTCAAGAAGTTCATCTTTTATAATCTTCATTTGCAAGATCTCATCCTGAAGAACCTGATTGTAGTAGTCAATCATTTTAAGTAGCTCTGCATGCTCTTCCTTAACCTTGTCGCGTTCCAGGCCGGTAAGGCTTCTCAAGCGCATATCAATAATTGCACGTGATTGAACCTCAGAAAGGCCAAACCGTTCCATAAGCTTCTCGCGCGCCTCGTCGGGCGTTTGAGCAGCTCTGATAATCGCAATCACCTCATCAATATTGTCAATTGCGATAAGCAATCCTTCTAGAATATGAGCGCGTTTTTGAGCTTGATCGAGATCGTACTGTGTACGACGGATTATAACATCATGGCGATGATTTACGAATAGTTTAATGAGATCTTTTAGATTAAGAAGCTTAGGTCGACCATCAACAAGTGCAATGTTATTTATTGAAAATGTGGATTGTAGTTGCGATTGCTTAAACAAGTTATTCAACACAACGTTGGCCACTGCTTCCCTCTTTAGGATGATAACTACCCTTGTTCCATTCCTGTCAGACTCATCGTTGATGTAGCTAATGCCTTCAATTTTCTTTTCGTTGATAAGGTCGGCAATTTTCTTAATCATATCCGCCTTATTCACCATGTAGGGAGTTTCAGTAACAATAATCTTGGCGCGCCCCGATTCGGTTTGCTCAATTTCAGTAGCCGACCGAATTACGACCCTCCCCTTTCCTGTACGGTAGGCATCCTTAATGCCCTGAATGCCATAAATGATTGCTCCTGTAGGGAAATCGGGACCATGTAAATACTTTATAAGATCCTCAATGTCAATATCCTTATCATCAATATAAGCACAAGTGGCATCAACAACCTCGGAAAGGTTGTGCGGAGGCATATTGGTGGCCATACCCACTGCAATACCCGAAGTTCCATTAACCAGTAGCAACGGAATGCGTGTAGGCATAACGGTAGGCTCCTCTAGGGAATCGTCGAAGTTAAGCCTGAAATCTACTGTGTTCTTATCAAGATCCGCCAGCACATCCTCAGAAATCTTCATTAAACGGGCTTCGGTGTAACGCATAGCAGCAGGGCTATCTCCGTCAATAGAACCAAAGTTACCCTGTCCTTCTACCAATGGGTATCGTAACGACCAAATCTGAGCCATCCTTACCATCGCATCGTAAACCGATGAGTCGCCGTGCGGATGGTACTTACCCAAAACTTCACCCACAATACGGGCAGATTTCTTATACGACTTGTTTGGCGTTAACCCCAAGCCCGACATTCCGAATAGCACGCGGCGGTGAACTGGTTTTAATCCATCTCTAACATCTGGAAGGGCTCTTGAAACAATAACCGACATTGAATAATCGATGTAGGCTGTTTTCATTTCCTCCTCAATGTTAACCACTTTAATTTTGTCTTCTCCAGTCATTTATATAAGTGTTACAGTATTAAAAACATTATAATTCACTTCAAATTTTAAACCCGCTAATTTACCCTTTTTATCTAATTTTTTAGGCATCCGAACACACTATTTATCAACATATTTTCAATTGATCAAAAGAGCCCTTAAGAGCTTCGTAGTCGGGGCATTAACACAACTGGGAAACAGCATATTATAGTAATTATGGGATATGGCTAAATATTTATACCCAAAAAATATTTTAATTTGTTAGCTCAAATTGACAACAAGGAGTTGGTAAATCTGTTATACTGTATTACTTTAGTAACGTAAAAAATTCATACCCGATAAATGGACTACAAATTTTCGAATAAAATTAAAGAGGTGTTAAGCTATAGCCGTGAAGAGGCAGTAAGGTTAGGCAATTCCAGCATCAGCACAGAGCATCTTTTTCTGGGAATCCTTCGCGATGGAGAAGGTATGGCGGTTAATATATTACTAGAAATGGGAATTAACCTTTCCGAAGCTAAGGAGCAAATTGAGAGCAAGATCAAAGGAACCGAACAACCCTCTCCGCTGCTCGATCCCGATAGCCTTCCACTATTCAAATCGGCCGAAAGGGTTCTTAAGCTAGTTACTCTGGTTGCTCGCGAGCTAAAAACCGAAACCATTAACACAGCTCACCTTCTGTTAGCTATTCTAAAAGACGAGAATAGCCTTGTAACTCAGATGTTAGAAGAAAAAAATATTGATTACTTTACAGTTAAAGCGGAAATGAAACCGGAAATAATTGAAGCTAAAGCGGAATTCTCCGACGAGGATGATGAGCGATCGTTTGGCAGCGGGCAGCGTCCCCCACAACCAACTCCTGGTAAACCGGCCAGCGATACTCCAGTGCTTGATAACTTTGGAATCGATTTAACCAAAGCTGCCGAGGAGAATAGGCTCGACCCAATTGTGGGTCGCGAGAAAGAAATTGAGCGCATAGCTCAAATCTTGAGCCGTCGCAAAAAAAACAACCCAATCCTTATTGGTGAGCCCGGTGTGGGAAAATCTGCCATTGCCGAAGGGTTGGCCATGCGAATTGCCAAGCGTAAAGTTTCTCGAATTCTTTTTAATAAGCGAGTAGTTACACTCGATTTGGCATCCATTGTGGCAGGCACAAAATATCGTGGGCAATTTGAGGAAAGGATGAAAGCCATACTTAATGAGCTCTCGAAAACCAATGATGTTATCTTGTTTATTGATGAGATACACACAATAGTTGGTGCAGGTGGGGCAACCGGTTCGCTGGATGCAGCTAATATGCTAAAACCCGCCCTAGCACGGGGGGAATTACAATGCATTGGGGCTACTACCCTTGATGAGTACCGTGAACATATTGAAAAGGATGGTGCGCTTGAGCGTCGTTTCCAAAAAGTGATGGTTGAGCCAACCTCCCCCGACGAGACTATTGAAATTCTTAATAAGATAAAAGAACGTTACGAGGATCACCACAACGTTTTCTATACCCCCGAGGCAATTGATGCCTGCGTAAAGCTTACCATGCGCTACATCTCCGATAGGCATCTGCCCGATAAGGCCATTGATGCTTTGGATGAGTCGGGTTCAAGGGTACACATATCAAACATAAAAGTGCCCGAGAAAATAATTGCTTTAGAAAAGCAAATTGAAGAGGCTAAGGCCGAGAAACTTAAGGCTGTTAAGAATCAAGATTTTGAATCGGCCGCTAGCTTTAGAGATCGGGAGAAACAGTTCCTAGAGCAGCTTGAGCGTGAACAGCAGCGCTGGGAACGCGAGCTGATTAAACATCGTGAGATTGTAGATGACGAAAAAGTGGCCGAGGTTGTTGCCATGATGACCGGTGTTCCGGTTCAGCGCATTGCCCAAGCGGAGGGCACCCGATTGCTGAAGATGGGTGAAGAGCTAAAGGACTCGGTTATTGGACAAGATGAGGCCATTGGTAAGATTGTGAAATCGATCCAGCGCAACCGAGCAGGGCTTAAGGATCCCAATAAACCCATTGGAACATTTGTATTCCTTGGCCCAACGGGTGTTGGTAAAACCCAGCTGGCCAAAGTACTTGCAAAATATCTTTTCGATACTACCGACAACCTTATACGCATAGATATGAGTGAGTATATGGAGAAGTTCTCCGTATCGCGCCTAATTGGAGCACCTCCTGGCTATGTGGGTTATGAGGAAGGTGGACAGCTAACCGAAAAGGTTAGGCGCAAACCTTACTCCGTTGTGCTACTCGATGAGATTGAAAAGGCTCACCCCGACGTATTCCATATTTTACTCCAGGTACTGGATGAGGGTCAGCTAACCGATAGCTTGGGACGCAGGGTGGACTTTAAGAATACCATCATCATTATGACCTCAAATATTGGTACCCGCGAGCTTAAAGATTTTGGTCAGGGTGTTGGCTTCAAAACCAATACCAGCGAATCGTCAAATAATGATTATGCGAAAAGCATAATTCAGAAGGCACTGAAGAAAGCGTTTGCTCCCGAATTCCTTAACAGGATTGATGATGTGATTATGTTTAACTCGCTTACCCGCGACCATATCCATAAAATTATCGACATTGAGCTCAAAGGCCTGTTTGAGAGGATTCACAACTTGGGTTACATTATTGAGCTAACTGACAAAGCGAAAGACTTTGTGGCCGAGAAGGGTTATGATGTTCAATATGGTGCCCGACCGTTGAAACGCGCAATACAAAAATACCTTGAAGACGAAATGGCCGAGGTAATTATTAAAAGCGAGATTCAGGTTGGCGATACTATTTGCGTTGATTACAATAAGAAGGACGATGAGATTGTGATCAAAATAAAGAAAAAGGAGAATCCGAAGGAGGTAAAACCTGATTCAGAATCGACTAGCAAATAGAATAGCATTTAAACGCCCTTAAGAGGGCGTTTTTTTGTAGATTGCTGAACAAACCGGGCGACTATAGCGTTTGTTCTATACAAAACAAAAAACACACTTAAAACGATAAACAGTCATGAGTAAAAAAATAACCTTTGGAGGAAATCCAGTTACCCTAATTGGAAACGAGATTAAGGTTGGCGAAAAGGCACCAGGTTTTACCCTTACTAACGATGGGCTTAAGCCTGCAAGTCTAAATGATTACAAGGGCAAGGTCAAGTTGCTATCCATATTTCCATCCATTGATACTGGCGTTTGCTCAATGCAAACCCGTAAATTCAACCAGGAGGCAGCCCAGTTTGGCGATAAGGTGGCATTTCTGGCCATTTCGGCCGATTTACCCTTTGCACTAAAGCGTTTCTGCGGAGCCGAAGGGATTGACAATCTGGTTCCCCTGTCCGATCATCGTGAGATGGATTTTGGCAAGAATTACGGTTTTCATATCAGCGAGCTAAGGCTTTTGGCTCGTGGTGTAGTGATTATTGATGCCAACGATGTGATTCAGTACATTGAAATAGTTCCTGAGATTGGGAACGAGCCCAACTACGATGCTGCCATTGGCAAGCTTAAGGAACTGGTTTAAATTTTAGTAAGCCAAAAAAATGGACCAATGCGCATTGATCCAGCTTGCTAATAAAGGATTGATTAGTTGAACGCGAAAGAGGGTGTCTCATAGGTCCTTTGTGGGACTTTGTGAAAACCTCTGTGAAACTTTGTGTAATATTTAAAATACTTTTACACTAAAAAACTGTTTAAGTTTAAAATATAATTTTTTATAAAGCCCCCGTAGGTGGCAAATAGCGATGGAAAAAATACTTTCTTGAAATCTTAGCGCCTCGTAGAGTGCGCAATTGATATTTTTTTTTATTGCACCCTCTCTGGGGTGCTTAGTTCAATTTTTAGTAGTTTTCAATCGCTATTTGCCCTCTAACGAGGGCGGCTGTTAATTGAGATTTCAAAATTTAAACAGCTTCTAAGACTCACAAAGAAATCACAAAAAACACAAAGAGAATAAAAATGATTTTTAGACTTGTGAAACATCCTCTTTAGTGTTTTATATAGGATGCATTAAGAGACTAATTCGCCGTATAGATCGTAATCGGCAACATCCACAATTTTGCAGCTAACCAAATTGCCAGGTTTTAATGCAATGGATTGATTTTTAGAAATTAGAACCTCCTGATCTACCTCGGGTGAGTCGAATTCGGTGCGGCCAATGTAGTACTCCTCCTCTTCCCTATCGACAATCACCCTAAATATTTTATTTAGCCTCAACTTATTGTTATCTAATGATATTTGCTGTTGTAACTCCATAATCTGTTCAACTCTACTCTGTTTCACCGCTTCAGGAACATCGTCGGCTAATGCTGCAGAGTGAGTTCCCTCCTCCTCGGAGTATGCAAAAACGCCCAACCTATCGAACTTCATCTCTTTAACAAAACCAAGGAGTTCTGTAAAATCGCCATCAGTCTCCCCCGGATGCCCTACTAACAATGTGGTTCTAATGGCTACTTCTGGAACTTCGCAACGTAACGTCTCAATAAATTTGATTGTCTCCTCGCGATTTATACCCCGCCGCATGGCCTTAAGCACATTGGTGCTAACGTGCTGAAATGGGATATCGATATACTTGCAAACCTTGGGATTGCTCCGCATCACGGTGAACAGGTCCATTGGGAAACCCGTTGGGTATGCATAATGAATCCTAATCCACTCTAAACCATCTATCTTACTCAGCTCATTTATAAGCTCGGGGAGCTTACGTTCGCCATAAATATCCTTTCCATAAAACGTTGAATCCTGAGCAATTAGGATTAACTCCTTAACGCCTTGGTTCACCAAGAACTGAGCCTCCTCTACCAGGTCCGGGATGGGTTTAGATATATGCTTACCACGAATAAGGGGAATGGCGCAGTATGAGCAGCCCCAAGAACATCCCTCGGATATCTTTAGAAATGCATAATGGCTTGGAGTGGTTATATGCCTTTGGTTTATATGCTTTTCGCTAATGCTGGTATTCAAACTTCTTAAGATTTCTGGCATATCGGTAACCCCAAAAAAGCCATCAACCTCAGGAATTTCCTCGGTTAACTCTTGCCTGTAGCGCTGCGAGAGGCACCCCATAACAAACACCTTATCGATTTGACCTCTCTTTTTAGCCTCGACAAACGATAGTATGGTATCGATGGACTCCTCCTTGGCATCGGCAATAAATCCGCAGGTATTAATAACCACAATCCTTGCCGAAGTATCGTTGGAATCGAAAATCACCTCCCAGTCGCCAACCTCGAGCTGCTTCATCAGGTACTCCGAGTCCACCACATTTTTGGAACAGCCCAGGGTAACCACATTTATCTTTCTAGTACTCATATATGCTTATTTGCTAATTATGCTGCGAAAAACAGGCTGCAAAGGTAAGAATAGTTAAAAAATAACGATATTTACCCACGAAAATCGTCATAAATCAAAAAAAAGAATCAGCTATGCTATCGACAAAGGACATTGAGCAGCTATATGAAATTGGAATATCAAAAGAGGCGGTTGAGCAGCAGCTTAGCAACTTTGCAAAGGGATTTCCATACCTAGATATCATTAAGCCTGCCGTGGTGGGCGATGGTATTATTCGTCTGGAATGCAGCGAGGTGGATGATCTGGTGGATCTGTTCAAGAGCTACGAGGGTTCCCTCACCAAATTTGTCCCCGCATCGGGAGCAGCCACAAGGATGTTTAAGCATCTTTACGAGTTTATTGACGAATACCCAGAAAGACAGGATGTTTGCTTTGAGGATAAGGGGTTTAACTCCATGTGGAACTTCTTCGATAAAATCAAAAAATTTGCATTTTATGGCGATTTAAAGGCTGAGCTGGAGAAAAACCGGTACAGCATTGATGCTCTTGTTGAGCAAAAAGATTACACCACCGTAGTAAAGGCTTTGTTGCAACCATACGCGTTGAACTATGGCAATCTGCCCAAAGGGCTAATAAAATTTCACACCTACCCCAATGGTGCCCGAACTGCTTTTGAGGAGCATATTGTGGAGGGTGCTCAGTACACACGAATGCCCAATGGTGATGTTCAGATTCACCTTACCGTATCGCCTGAGCATAGGGATGGTTTTAAGAAGTTAGCAAATGAGGTTATGCCCCGCTATGAGGAGGTTCATGGCGTAAAAATCGGTATAGAATACTCGGAGCAGAAAAGAGCGACCGATACCCTTGCTGTGGAAGAGGATAACAGCCCATTTCGCAATGCCGAGGGAAAACTGGTTTTCCGTCCGGGTGGCCACGGAGCGCTAATTGAGAATTTGAACGAGCTGGAAGCGGAGCTAGTTTTCATTAAGAATATCGATAATGTTGTCCCCGATAGGCTTAAACCCCAAACCGTGCTTTACAAGAAGGCTTTGGCTGGATTGCTGGTAAGCTACCAAAGCCTTGTTTTCGATTACCTAAGCCAGCTACAGGAGCAGGAGGCCCCATCGGAAGAGTTTCTGCATGAGGTGCTCGATTTTACCATCGATGAGCTTTGCATCCTTCCTCCCACAGGGCTAAACCTATCCGATACCGAAGCGCTTCACTCCTACCTTACCCAAAAGTTAAACCGCCCTATCCGCGTATGCGGAATGGTGAAAAACGAGGGCGAACCCGGTGGTGGGCCATTCTGGGCTACAAATCCCGATGGATCCATATCGCTACAGGTTGTTGAATCGTTGCAGATCGATATGAGTGATCCACAGAAAAAAGCCATTTTTGAATCATCAACCCACTTTAACCCCGTTGACCTAGTTTGCGGAATAGTTGATGTGGATGGGGAAAAGTTTGATCTGCTCAAGTTTCGCGACCCCAATACGGGTTTTATCTCCCTAAAAAGCAAGGATGGCAGACCGCTAAAAGCGCAAGAACTTCCTGGTCTTTGGAATGGCGCCATGAGCGACTGGATAACCATTTTTGTGGAGGTTCCGCTAATCACCTTTAACCCCGTAAAAACGGTGAACGATTTGCTGCGCGAGGAGCATCAGGGGTAAACGAGTTGCGGGTTGCGAGTGCGGATATGTGAGGATCTAGTGGGTGGACTAACTGGGTGAATGATTGATCCGCCAGTTGGCGGACAGGTTGGTTGATTGGTTGGATGATCTGACAGCGTGCGGAGCTCCCTGCCAAAGGAAAGTGCAGGCAAGCTGTCAGCGTCAAGAATATTTTGATTGATTGGTTGATTGCCTGTCTCGGGTAGGATTTGGTGACCAGTCTGGCTGACGTTTTTTAAAACTGATTTGTGGCCTTGATGCTATACATTACGTTAGGCATTTATCGATTAAGTCCTTAGCACTTTGTGCATCAAAAACCTTTCCTTGGCTCACTTCCATTAATGACTTATCGATGGTGCCAATTTTTTTTCCTGAAACTGATTTGATTTTGACTCCACGCATCGTTGAGAACAAATCGATTAAAACCCGTAAAACTGATTTGTTGCTAACCTCAATTACAATTTGTTCCATAATTCTTTTTTTACAAAAATAGCTTATTTGGAATAAAAACTCAAGGGTTTATAAATAGCATAGGGTGCAACAAATACTTCATAATAAAAATATTCACCATATCTGAAAACCCTTTCATTTTACAATCTTTCTTCCCTTTTGCGGCGCAGTATGGTTCCTTTTTCAATGGTGCGGGTTTGCGTGCGCCTTATTATGGCTTTCGGCGTTTACCTAACGATATTGTTACCACACGACAGGAGTGGTGGGTAGCAAGGTTGCTTCGACCTGCAATTGCATTGCTTCCACTTACAATTGCGTTGCTTCGGCTTGCATCTCTACTTTTCGTTGCTGCAATTGCGTTTTTATTGCTTACTTCGTGACCGCACGATAGTAATCGTGCGGTAGCAAGTGAATAATTGTTTAAACTATAGCACAAGTATTACGATAGAGAGTAAGCAATAATTAAATATTCAATAATATGATTCCACTCCGAAAAGTCTCAAAATGCTGATTTTTACCCTTTTTAACCCCTGACCCCTTAAGCCTGCCTGAATGCTGCGCAAGCGGCAGGCAGGGGAAAGTCTAAAAATCAGCATTTTAAAAAGTCCCCTTTAGGGCCTGCCTGTTCGGCAGACAGGGATTTAGGGGTACAAGGACTTTTCGGAGTGGACTCATAATGTGGTGATTATTAATATTTATAGCGGTGTGTGGCTAGTTCTTTTGCACTAAGAACCAATCAACCCACGAATCCATATGGCTTGCGGAGTTAGGTTTGAGTAAAATTTCTCTGTTGCTATCCAGTAAATACATGGTGGGTGTAGCAAATACATGATAATTTTTTACAATTGGGCTTTCCCACATTTTGTAATCGCATACGCTGATAAATGGGAACTTGTCTGCAAAGCGTTTGAAAGTTTGTTTGTCCTCATCGAGGGAGACAAAAACTACCTCCACCCCGTAATCTTTCCATTTATTATACATTAGAGAAATATCCGAAAGTTCCTGGCTGCAAGCTGGACACCAACTGGCACCAAATACAACCACGGTGTATTGGCTTGTTAAATCGGATAACTTTTTAGCTGATTTATCGGTTTGGTAACCGGGAGTTATAGCATCCTCTTTAAATGTAAAATCGGGAGCGAAGTTCCCAATCTTCATAACGCGGTAACTTTCCAACTGTGAGGCAAGGTCATTGTTGATGGTGCAGCTTGTTTCGTTTAGGACTTTTAAAGCTAAATATTCCGATGATTTAAACAGGCTGCGTTGCTCAAGCAATTTAAAAAGGTAGTCGGTTATCTCATTGAACTTTTTCTCAGCAGGTAGAAGGTTCTCAATCATATAATCGATGGAAATATTCAGCTCAATAAACACCGAATCCAACGAGCGACCGCTGTTCTCAATAAGCCACACGTGTGCCTCGATGGTTTCGCGTAGCAAACCGCTTTTGTATAGGCGTGGGTCGGTATAGTCCATACTTCTGAAGGAAGCAATGGCTGCTGGGATTTCATGGGTACGATACTGCGCTATGGTTGAAACAGAACTTACCAGCTTGCGCACAGGCAAAAACCAGCTTACGTATGTTTTGGGGTCTAGGTTTGCCAAAAAGGCCTTGTCTTCCCTATTAATGCGCTCTTTTTCGATATCAATGGCATTTTTAGGGTTTTGGTGTGTGGCAAAGAGCGAATCGCTTTGATATATTTTTGCAAGAAAGTCCCATGCACTTATGGCTTGCTCACGGCGGGGGTGCTCGCTGGCAAACTGCTCGAAGAGCAGGTTCTGCTCGCCTGAAATGATTTTTATGGTCTGTGGAAACGCCAAAGCTTCGCCTTGGAGCCTTAAGTTTTCGTTGGGTGCTAGTATTACAATAAATGCTTTGTTGTCCTCGGCAGCAAGGTAGCCCATACCGTAATCTTTTTTATCAAAGGAAAGTTCAAAGTAGCCTTTATCGTTGGCTTTTACACTGTCGATTGTATAAGTGTTAAAGCCTTCGAAACCAACCAACTTTATGTATTGGTTATTTAGGGCAGGGAAAACGCCGGTAATAGTGTTTTGGGGATATGCAAAGGAGCAAACCGTTAGTAAAATTATAATATTGAATATTTTCTTCATTTAATATTTAGTTTAAAACATTTAGAAACTGTTTAGTTATTAAATTGCGATTTTAGTTTTGCAGAGCGCTCAGTGTCCTATTTATTGTGGGTGGTACTTTCAGATTTCTTTTTCAACATAAAATCCTATTTCATTTTTTGTGAACTTAATTTCTGTTGATTTAAATGATACTTTATTAACTCTATGTAAACTACTGCTTTCTGGAACAAATTCAAATAAACTGGGATTAAATAATGTTATGTTGTAACCATTCGAAACAGCACTATTATAAATTATACCATCTTGATTCAGCTCTCTAAATGTTTCAGCAACAAATTGTGTGATGAGATAATGGAACGAATTCTTATTAGTTCTAGGTTTCATAAATTCCTTGGATAAACTTAAAGCAAATGAAAACAATTCAATTTCTTTTTGAGAGTAAATAAATTTTAAAAGATTAACTTTCCTTAAGTCTATTAAACTTATTGTTTTTAAGCACTTAAACTCTCCAACAGAAACAATGTCTCCTGGATTAGGTCTTATTTCGGCTATTGCTGTGGTAGATTTTGATGAAAGATATAAATATGATACTCCTTCCCGATTTAATCTTCCTGCGGATGATAACAATGGTGGCGGTGCTGAAATATTCACACCTTGAAATGGAACAGGTTTTTTTATTAATGAAGTAAATTTACTTTCATTGATATAATCATTTCCAATTCTTGCTCTAAAAAAACGACAGTTTTTTCTTATTTTAATTTTAGTCTTTTCAATTATTTCTGATAGAGGTTGTAATAAATCTGGTTTTATGTTATAGTAATTTTCTCTTTTTAATCGTTTCTTTAATTCATACCAAATCTCAGAAAACCCATTCTTTAATGTTACTTCAAAATGACTATCATATTCTTCATTATTATCAATAAATTTTCCGTAAAAAATCTTAACATCATTCTGATTATAATTTTTGAACAACGAGGAAATTAAAGAATGAAAACTGTTGTAATTTTTATACTGATGATTTAATAATGAATTTTCGTTACAAAAAAATTCAAAAAGCCCTTTGCCATCAAGATTTGGATTATATTCAATTTCTCTATGGTTGAATCTAAGACAACTCTTAAATAAGTTTGAAATTTCATTTTTACTTTCTTTATCTATTTTTATTCCTTTATCTTGTTTTTCACAAACAATACAGATATCATTCAATCCACCCTTGTTTTTACAATATTTTTTTAGATGAGTATCCTTCAAACAATTTTGACAAATGAAAAATTCACGTTCCATATTCATTTCTTTAGTATTAAGAATAACGGTATCACCTATAAAACTCATCAAGAGGATTTGAGAATATATTGATTTTATAATTAAAGTTACACCTATCTAGGACTACATCCATAGGTTTATATGTTAACAACCGCAAGAATTAATAATAAAAACCATTAACTCTCTTCTTATGTTGCCAGCCAGCAGTAATACTATTCTTCTGTGCTTTTCTACTACATGTATTAGCTGCCAATGGTGTTTAAGGTTTTAAGCTTTGTCTTTTCCTACATACCAATACTAGGATTATTTTGGTTTAATTTTCATTTGTAAAGTACTTTTTTTATAACTGCAAAACTAACCTAGTCCTTAATGCAGCGAACGGTATCTCCGTTCGCACGGCCCTCGCTGCTTACGAGGGCACCATTGCTGTGGAAGTAAAGGCGCCGCGAGCTAGTACCATCCAAAGTACTTGACCAATAGTTGCCGCTAGAGCCGACGTAGAGCGAACCAGTGCTGTAGAAGCGGATGCCCGCCAAAGGCAATTTTAGCGGAGAGGCAAAGGCCCCAGCTGCATCGTTGCTGCCCCAGCTGACACGCTCGGCATTTAGCTCGGCCTCGGTGGGTAGCCTATAGCCCGCTGGACAGGGGTTGTTGACTCCATTTACACCCTGCCATAGGTTGTTATTCTGTGGACTACGCCAGTCATAGGGGCTGCTGCTACCAACGGTTATAAAGTTGCCATGCCCAGGCTTATCGCTGCTGCTTAGGGTGCTGGTTGTGCCAGAGGTTCTAATCTGGTGTCCATCGGTGCCACGGCCCCACTGGTACAGGTCGCCATAGGCCTCGGTATCGGTACTGCTCTGGGCTACACGGCTTGCGCCTAGGTTTCTATCTAGCCATGTTTTTCCTGTAGTTGGATTGGTAACATCAGCAACAGTTGTAACACTAATCCGGTTGCCGTACTGCGTACCCACGCTATTGGTGGCGTAGGCCCTTATGTAATAAACAGTTCCGGGTTGGAGTTCGACAAGCTCACTCACCCAAGAACCTGTACCCGTGCCATTACTGGTGCTGCCCTCGTTGGTTTCAATGGTGGGGTACTCAATGGTGCTCCACACCACGCCACGGGTTGTAACGGCTGCGCCGCCATCGGAGGTAATATTGCCACCGCTGGTGGCGCTGGTGGCTGTAATATTGGTAATGGAGGCTGTGGAAAGCTCTGGTTTGCCTATATAAACTTCAATTTTTTCAGAGTTGTATTGTTCATAGTAGGCATATACCCTATATAAATATTGGTCACTTGAGTTAAATTCAACAGAATTATCGGTATAAGTGGTTTGGGTTTTATCAATGGTGACAAAGGATTCCTGCCAATCATTGTCACCTGCTTTTCTGTCTAACTTAAAGCCCTGGTGACCAGATTGGTTATACTGCCAAACCAGAGTAACTGAAGTGCTAGAACTTGCTGAAACTGATAGGTTGGTGGGTGCTGGAAAAATGGGTTTGGAACTATTGCTAATTTCAGATGAGATATTCTCGCCAGCTATGGCGTAAACACAGTACGTGTAGGAAATTGTTGTATCGGGTGTAACATTCTCATCAGTCCAACTGCGGATATCTTTCTCTGTGGTATGGTGGCTAACCTGCCAGTTGGCATTCCCTACCTTGCGGTCAATGGCAAAACCTTCAATTCTATCATCACCATTGTACTCCCAGATAATAGTTTTTGATGTTATGCTTTTATCCTCAATTTGTAGGCTGCTAGGAGCCCACTCGCTGGGGGCAATGGTAGCAAATCTATCCCACGGGTTATCACGCTCATCCCTTTTGCAGGTGGTGAGAAGTAGTAGGATTGCTGCTAATAGGATGTGAATTGTTACTATACTGCGTTTTACCCTTTCCATAATACCATATTTTACAGTGTGTTCAAATAAAACAAAGTTTTCCAAAGAAGTTTAAAAACGATAGGACATCCCAAAAACTAGCCCATCGTTAATGGGTAGTATTGCAATTAGTACCTTACGCTCTGTTCGTCTTTGCTGTATATGCTTAATTACTGTGAAAACGCCCAATGGCACTGCTACGCCATAGGAAATATAGGCGTATAAATCGTACCGCTCCATCTTGTCATATATCTCGGTGGCATTGGTGGTGGCAGTTTTATAATCTTCATGCAGCTTATTGGCCGTTAGCAAAAAGTACGTTCCCGTGCCAGCTGCTGCTAACGTTGCCGTTCCATAAAGAGCTTTTGCCCGCTTATATTTTGTTGCCTTTTCCTGTAGGCTGCCTTTGTAGGTTTTCATATTAAAAACTAGCTCGTGCTCCTTACCTTCACTAATCACAACTTCCTGTGTAGATTCTAGGTAATTGGGTTTTGCTAATTTCACATTGTATGTGCCTATTAACAATGGAATAACAGCAGGCGTGGTTTTGTTTTGGCTTATGCCATTGATAAAAATTTGAGCGCCACGGGCATCAAAAGGATTGCTAACAATGCTAACTGCTCCCATACGGGCACGTGGTGTTAGGGTTACGCTCTCAGTTTGTCCGAGGGCAATAAATACATCCTTTTCTGCATCCTCGTGCTTATCTTTTGTAGCCCTGAGCGTGTATTGCCCAGGGTTTAGGTTTGCACTGTATGAGTTACTCCCCATCTTTCTGCCATCTAAAAAGATTTCGGACCCTTGAGCTGTTACCTTTAGCGTGCCGTAGTTTTTGGAGAGCGCAAGAAACTTCTCGGTTTTTTTTCCATCGCTAACGGTTATTTGATCACGAACCTCTGAGTACAAATCCTTGGCTAACCTTAAGTTGTATCTACCCGATGGTTGCTGAGGGTTCTTGTATGGAGTTGTACCCACCTCTCGACCATCAATATAAACCATTGCCCCAATAGGATCGGAAGTAATTTCTAAAGAACCAAAAGCTTCTTTTAGGGTGATGTCAAATTGTTTATCATCACCATCGTTAATGTTGAAATTTTCGGAATGGTCGTAATACAAAGATTTTCGAACAGCTAATTTATGACTACCGCTGCTAATTTGTCCGCGTGCTAGGGGTGTTGTACCTACTAGTTTCCCATCGAGCAGTACCTCAGCATTAGATGGGCTTGAAGTTACCTGCCAATATCCAAAGCGGGGTTTTAGGTTAACAGTAGGAAGCGTAACAGTAGCACCCTCTTCAAGTTCAAACTGCTCTACATGATCGTGGTGCAGCTGATATCTTAACCTTAGGTTGTATTGTCCTGCAATATTACGACCTTGGTAAGGCGTAACCCCTACCCTTTGCTCATTGAGAAAGACCTCTGCGCCTGAAGGTTCACTTGTTATAATTACCCAGCCACTGAGGTTAAACTTGGTGTCGGTTTCACCTGGAACTAGGTTTACATCAACCACCTCCTCTTCCTCAATATCAACATTAAGCTCAACCTCTTCAAAGCCATCCTTCATAAATCGGTACGTTTGCTTACCCTTGGGCACATTAAATACTGCATTATTACCAACCGATAGCACAGGTGCGCCATCGCCTGACCGGATGTATACGTTGCTCTGGTTCATACGAAAGGTTAACCTTACCAAATCGGAAGTATGATAAACGCCCTTGGGGGCAACTATTAAATGGTAAACGGTTAACGATTTTGCTGGTTCGGGCATAACCACATCTAATGATATGAAGCCATCGGCCATAAGTTTTACTCGCCTTTCGCGCGGTGCAACGTAAACCCAGTAGCCATCGTTCTGATGTACCACTTCCACAATGCCAACGTTGGATTCGAACTGCATACCTTTGATGTTGGTGGTTACCTTGATAAGGGCACAGGGTTCACCGTTTACGGTGAGCATTTGGTTTCGCCTTGCGGCCAGATCGCTGGGCTCGGCTTTGAATTCGCGTATGTCGAACTCTTGGGCGATGAGGGTTTGTAATGAAAATATTGCAAGGAGGACAATTAAAAGGTGTTTCATAACTGAATACTGTGTTTGTATGTTGTTATTTGTTTTGTGTTTTTTACTTCCAATTCTTTCTTGCGCTACCCCTAGCCCATTCATTTTCCCTCGCTACCCCTAGCCCCTAAAGGGTAATCCACCGCACCGTTGTGGGTTAGCGTCCCTTTGGGGAATTATAGGGTGCGGGGAGGCTATGTTTCATCTTTCCTTCGCTACCCCTGGTCCTTTCATTTTCCCTCGCTACCCCTAACCCCTAAAGGGGCACCCCACCGCACCTTATGCTCCCCTTCAGGGGCTGGGGGTAAAACCCCAAAGACCCTTTAGGGTTTTAAAGCTCGCGGGGAGAACATTCTCAAATATCACTCCTCCATCAATACCCTACATTGCGCCTCAATTTTTGACCTAACACTTTCAATATCATAGATTACTTGATGATTTGTGAAGCGCAAAACTTTTATACCTAACTCCTCTAGCTCAAAAGTTCTATTCGCATCGTAATCTTTATTTTCCTTGTTATTGTGTATCTCACCATCAACCTCTATAACTAATTTAATAGGATGGCAGTAAAAATCTGCAATAAAAATACTTATTGGATGCTGATGCTTAAACCTCAACCCTAGCATCTGTTTCTTCTTCAAAATACCCCACAATAACTTCTCTGCCTCTGTTGGGTTTTCTCTTAACTCCTTCGCCCTTTCAAAGGTAACTGGTTTAGCCCCATAAAACATTGTTCTTTCAACTGTATTGGATAACCTTACCATAAAAACCTTCTATTTTTTAAACATAAAATTTTTCCCTCGCTACCCTTAGCCCATTCATCTTCCCTTAGCTACCCCTCCCTTCGGTAGGCAAGCCTGACCCCTAAAGGGGGAACCTACCGCACCTTATGCTCCCCTTCAGGGGCTGGGGGTCAAACCTCAACTACCCTGGGGAATTAAAGGGGTGCGGGCGGAGGTTACCTTTCATCTTTCCTTCACTCCCCCTCCCTTCGGTAGGCAAGCCTGAGGAACCCATCGCACCGTTGCGGGCTAGCATCCCTTTAGGAATTAAAGGGTGCGGGGAGGCTATGTTTCACCTTTCCTTCGCTACCCCTAATCTCGTCATTCTGACGAGAGAAACCCACCACACCTTATACTCCCCTTTAGGGGCTGGGGGTCAAACCCCAACTACCCTTTAGGGATGTTAGTAGGCTTCTAAAACCTAAAATCCTCCAGTCCATAAATACTACCATCTTCATTCTTTTGTGGTTGCCATGATCTGACGTATATCTTGGGTTGCAGGGTGTCGTTGAGATCAACCATAAGGAAAAGGTAGCCCTTATCGGCATAGGTGGATGAGTGGTAGTGCTGGGCAATCTGGATGCCGTAAATCTTATCATCACGCTGGGTTTTGCGCACCTCGTTGTCCTCGAAGTGGATGTTGATAAACTCGTTGCGGCGGAAGATACTATTTAACCTTTCCAAGTACTCTTTCTTGCTGAAGATAAGGTATTCGACCCGCTCCTGCGGAAGGTTGCTGTACATCAGCTTGGCTCTGTCGGTTGGTTCTGGTGAGGGTTTAAGCACATTGCCCACTATTATCAGGGCGTTCTCGTCGAATATGGCCTCAAGGTAGTCGGCTCGTTTCAGGGCGTATGCTGTTTTGTAGTTCTCCATGAACTGAATAAGAAAGTACTTCTCCTCCAGCGTGCCAAAACCTGTTGGCTTATGCAGAATATCGTTGGTAGCCACTTGCCCGAGGGCAAAGGAGAGGTTGCTTATCTTTTTGTCTTGGTTAAAGGTAAAAACCACGTTCTCCACAAATTTCTCACGGTTGTTGTTAAAGGCAAATAGCATGGGGATTGATCTCACCATGGTTTGGTTACCATAGCGAATTATTCTCAGGGTGTCGCGCTGCTGGTCGAGGATGGTAACCCTGCCGTTGCTAATGAGCTTGTTGTAAACCTCAAACCCTTCATCGGTAAAAAATGGCTTTGCCATCTGGTGATTTCGGGTTTGGATGGCCGTGGTTATCTGGGTTAGCATATTCTCGTAGCTGGCGTACTCGGGCATATTAGATTCGATGAAGGAAAAGCCCCTGCTGGCTACGCTTGAAGCAATTTTAGGCTTATCTTTTAGTGCAATTCTAACCTCTGCTCTCTCGAAGTATGGTAGCGTTACGCTTTCCATCATCAGCTTCACCTCAGGTTCCAGATGCGCCTTATTGCCGTATTGGTACTCAACTCTTAGCCTCAGGGTTGACATTTCACTTGCTGCCTGCCCCTCGATAATGGCAATGCCTCTACCGTCGCGGATGCTGATCTGGCTGGAGTAGCCATCACCCACCCAGTAGGTGTAGTCGAGGTCGGTAACTGGTTCGTTCTTGTAGGTAATGGCCAAGTGAAACTGTTTCTGTGTGGGTTCTTGCTGCTCAGCTATGGATACAATCTCGAATTTTAGCAGCGAGAATATTCGGTTGATTCTATCGTACAGCCCAATCATAACAGGTTCATCCTGTTGGCTAGAGAAGTTATGCCTTAGCTTGGAGTTATCGGGGTGACTGCGGGTAAGCACCAGCGCCCAGTAGTAATAGCGTAGGGCATCGGATATCCTGTACTCACTTTCGGCTCGAACACCCTGTACAATAAAGTCGCCAATGATTTGCTCCCGCTGCTTGAAAACCTCCTGTAGATTCTTCTTGGTGATAAATACTAGTACCTCCACATTTCCCTGCTCTTCCTTTAGCACTCTCTCCTCGTACTGGTTTATCACAGCCGACGAGTAGCTGGTAACAACGCTTTTGGCATACTCGTCCACATTGTCGTTGGTCTCCTTGATGATGTGTTCAAATTCGCTCTTAATGTGAACAGATATGCTTTCGGATATGTTTTCTAGGGCATTTTTACGTGCCTGTGAGTAGTTTGATCCGTTGCCAATGCCCCAGTTGTAGTTTCCAGAGGAGCGGATTTCTTGGAGGGTTTGTGCGGTGCTGTTTATGGTGAAAAGCATTAACAACAGGAAAAGAGAAAAGATATGTTTACACATTGTAATCTTATTTTCAATGAGTTTCGATTTATTTTCAAAGAAATTTAAAGATAGGAAATTTTTACAAATTCGGTATCAAATAGGGACAAAATTGTATTGATATTGTTAGAGAGCGTTGGTGTGATACACCTGTTTTGCAAGTTTTTGGCAGACAGGTTGAGATCTGACAGCAGACAGGGTGCGGAGCTCTCTGCCAAATGATAGTGCAGGCAAGCTGTCAGCGTCTAGGAAAGAATGATTGAATGATTGAATGATTGAGTTACAGGTGGCTTGTCTCGGGAACCGACGCTTTCTGGAGGTTAACGAGACGGATTACGACGGTAAACCATTGCCAACTGTTTTTGCCAACTGCCAACTTTAAGGTTGATTGATGACCTGACAGCGTGCAAGGCTCCCTGCCAAAGGAAAGGGCAGGTAAACTGTTAGCGTCAAGAATATTTTGATGATTGGATGATTGGATGATCTGCCAAAGGCAGAGCAGACAGGTTGGTTGATCCGCCAGTGGGCGGACAGGTTGGGTGATTGATTGGGTGATTGACCTGCCTGACTGACGTCGGCAGGCGGGTTGATTGATTGATTTGACAATGAGGTTACGAGTCCCCAAAACGCAATTTAAAACAGGAAGTGACTGATTGCGAGTAACTACTAGACCTGCCATTCCTACATGAAAAACGATTCCAAAAAAACAGTAGTATCATCGTAACACTTTGAGATTGATGTTAAAAAAAGGGCTGCCGAGAATGGCAGCCCTTAATTGATAATGAGAGGTTTGTTGGTTAGCGTTTTACTACCCTAATATGGAAATTGGTACCATCCACCACGGTTAGCTTAACAATGTATAATCCGGTATCGAGTCCATTGGCATCTAGTAAAAGTTTGGACTCGCCATTTGCTTGCCTTGCAAGCACTACCTGACCGCTTACATTCATTACCACCACTTGCGAGATTCCTTTTTCGCTCTCGAGCGTTAGAATGCTTGTAAATGGATTTGGGTAAATTGAGATATTTGCAAGCAATTCAATATCAACACTTGTCGGTGTTGTTGTAAAGGATTTCTGATCGCCATAGGCAGTTCCAGCGCTATTGGTAGCATAGGCACGAACATAGTAGGTTGTGTTGGCTGTCAACCCAGTTAACTCGCTGGTAAATTCAGCCGTTCCTGTACCATTCTCGCTATAACCATCATTTGAAGCTAATGTTGGACTTTCAGAAGTGCTCCAAACTACCCCTTTGGCCATAATATCGGCACCACCATCATCGGTAATTGCACCACCCGACGAGGCCGTGGTTTGGGTGATATTGGTAACGGTGGTTGTGGTTAGAGTAGGTATAACAATTTCTTCCTCGGTAGTAAACTGCACCTCATTTCCATACCCCGTACCTGCACTATTGGTGGCGTAGGCGCGCACATGGTAGGTTGTTCCGGCAGTTAGCCCTGTTAGGTCGCTATTGAACTCAGTAGTTCCAGTGCCATCGCTTGTAAAGCCATCGTTAGCATCGAGCGTGGGGCTCGTTGATGTGCTCCAAACTAAGCCTTTGGCCGTAATATCGGCACCGCCATCATTGGTGATTGCACCGCCCGACGAGGCTGTGGTTTGAGTGATGTTGGTTACGGTGGTTGTGGTTAGGGTGGGTAATTCAATACTTGCCTCATCAACAACACAGCTAACATCGTCAATATTGAGATAGAACTGATCAACAGAAACACATACAATGGCAATCTTTACCTGCTGACCTGCATAGGTGCTCAGGTTGTATGTGTATTCGGTATAAGTTTCTGGCACTCCCGTTTCCGATGCAATATCATCAACCTGCTGCCCATCGTTTGAAATAATCTTAATATCGAACGACTCGGGGAAAGTTGATCCATATGACCTAGCCCAAAGTGTGAATTTAATGGATTCATCGGCTGGTAGGTCAAGCAATGGGGAAATAAGCCAATCGTTGTTGCCGCTAATATTATATTTAATTCTAGCGCTTTTTGTACCAGATCTTGCATAATCAGCATCATCATAGATTGCCCATGCTTCGCCATCCTCATCTTGGTCAATTACGGTCCAATCTCCCATTCCACTCTCAAAATCCTCAGTAAAAGGAAGTGGTTTTGCTTCAGCGGAACTCTCCTGAGTTGTAAACTGCACCTCATTACCATACCCAGTTCCTGCGCTATTGGTAGCATAGGCACGAACATAGTAGGTTGTACCAGCGGTTAGTTCGGTTAGGTCGCTATTAAACTCAGAAGTACCGGTGCCATTGCTTGTAAAACCATCGTGAGACTCTAGCGTGGGGCTGGTTGATGTGCTCCAAACTACCCCTTTAGCAGTGATATCTGCACCGCCATCATCGGTAATTGCTCCGCCCGATGAGGCTGTGGTTTGAGTGATGTTGGTTACGGTGGTTGTGGTTAGAGTGGGAACTACAACTTCCTCCTCGGTAGCAAACTCCACCTCATTACCATACCCAGTTCCTGCGCTGTTAGTTGCGTAGGCACGAACGTAGTAGGTTGTACCAGCGGTTAGCCCGGTAAGGTCACTGTTAAACTCAGTGGTACCAGTACCATCGTTAGTAACACCATCGCTTGCATCTAGCGTGGGATTGGTGGTTGTACTCCAAACTACGCCCTTGGCCGTAATATCGGCACCGCCATCATTGGTGATTGCACCGCCCGAGGAGGCTGTGGTTTGAGTGATGTTGGTTACGGTGGTTGTGGTTAGGGTGGGTAATTCAATACTTGCCTCATCAACAACACAGCTAAAATCATCAAGAAATAAATATAGTTTGTCAACAGAAACACATACTACCGCAATATTAAGTTCCATTCCAGCGTAATCACTCAAATCGTAAACATACTCAGTGTATGTATTAGGTACATCAACTACACTGGCAATGTTCTCAACCTGTTCATCATTTAATATTAGTTTTACATCAAATGATTCAAGGTAAGTTGAACTAGTCGACTTAGCCCAGAATGAAAGTTTAATAGGCTCACCAGAAGGTAAATTTAAAAGAGGAGATATTATCCAATCGTTGTTTCCTTCTAAATTAAAAAATACTTGAAGGTGTTTGGTTCCAGTCCTAGGATCATCTGTAGAAATTTCCCATGTATAATCATCTCCATCACCATTAAATGTTGACCAACCCGATATATCTCCTTCGAAACTATCATTAAATGGCAAGGGTAGAGAGGTAGTTGACTCAACTTCGGTAGTAAACTGCACCTCATTACCATACCCAGTTCCCGCGCTGTTAGTTGCATAGGCACGAACATAGTAGGTTGTACCAGCGGTTAGGTCGGTTAGGTCGCTATTAAACTCAGAAGTACCGGTGCCATTGCTTGTAAAACCATCGTGAGACTCTAGCGTGGGGCTGGTTGATGTGCTCCAAACAACACCTTTGGCCGTAATATCGGCTCCACCATCATCGGTAATTGCTCCGCCCGACGAGGCCGTAGTTTGGGTGATGTTGGTAACAGTGGTTGTGGTAACTTCCGGCACAACAACCTGTACTTCTGATTCCTTAATACATCGAATGGAAATTCCATTGGTTTTGGTGATGCTGCCATCGCTTAGTCGACCATTGCCAAAGCCAAGATCTCTTCTTACCGCATTATATTGATTCAAGTTATCCTCATCAGAAGTCCAGAAACGCCCCATTTTGCCTACGTTGAGGTATTCACCCGTGCTCATTCTGCTGCCGGCTGGTAGGCCATTAAAATCAAAGGCATTGGTTCCATACTGATCTGCATAGTAGTCCCAACGAGGATGCTCGTTGGTTGCACAATCACCCCCAAGAGGCGAATCAACCTGACGACATGATTTCAATGCATTTCCTGCTCCATCGGTGGTCACAGAATTCTCATTGCTATAGCCTTGATCAATTATAAAAGTAAGAAGTTCGTCCCAATCTGCTACACTTGGCACTTTCCATCCTGTGGGACAAATTCCTTTTTCATTTGAAGCGGCAAACCAGTTGTATAGCATACCATATGCGTTAACAACATCCTCTTCGGAATTTAATCCCTCCACTTCACTATGGGGATAAATAGCTAAAGCTCCATTGGTTGTAGTATTCCATTCGGTATCATTAAGCCCGGTAACGATGTTGGTTCCATCAGCATACTTTGTAGCTCTTAGATTTTCTGCCATCCATACCTGATTACCAATTATAACCGTGTTATAAATGTTGCCTTCAAAATCCTCGACTACATTCTCGCTGTATGTTGTAAACTCCACCTCATTACCATACCCAGTTCCCGCGCTGTTAGTTGCATAGGCACGAACGTAGTAGGTTATACCAGCGGTTAGTCCGGTTAGGTCGCTATTAAACTCAGTAGTTCCGGTGCCATTGCTTGTAAAACCAACGTGAGATTCTAGCGTAGGATTAGTGGTTGTGCTCCAAACAACACCCTTGGCCGTAATATCGGCTCCACCATTATCGGTAATGGCACCGCCCGACGAGGCTGTGGTTTGGGTAATTTTGGTAACGGTGGTTGTGGTTAGGGTGGGGATTGTGGCATTTTGTAGCGTAACGTTTTTTGCTAGGATTGTCCCACTAGTACCAGCAACTACAAGCTTATCTATTGAATAATCGCATGCATAGAAGAAATTTTGTGTAGGGACACTGTTATCAATTGTCCAAGTAACTCCTCCATCGGTAGTAATAAATACAATACCCGTTACACCAACAGCAACGCCATTACTCTCATCGCCAAAACGTACCCTCCTCAAATCGTCTGAGTAGCTTGGCAAATCGGAGTTAAGTATAACTTTTGACCAGGTTACCCCTCCGTCGGTGGTCTTTAGCAGGGTAGTATCTGTACCACAAGCAAAACCAGTAGTCTCATTAATAAAATCAATACCATAAAGAGCCCCATTTGTCACAGGTGATGTAATCTCTTGCCAGCTTGATGCTCCGTCAGTAGTTCTATAGATTTTTGTCTCACCACTTTTGCCGCCAACGGCAACCCCTGTGTTATCATCAACAAAACACACATCATAGAGTGTACTAGCATATGGACTGGTTAGATTTGCCCAGTTTACGCCATTATCGGTAGATTTTATGACCCTGTTACTACCTACGCCGTAAACAATATTCGAATTTTTGGGTGAAACCAGTCCCCATATAGAACCAGAACCATCTATAGATTTATAAGTCCAGCTAGAACCTCCATCGCTTGAAGCGTAAACTGATGTGCCTGCAATTATTGCGTTTTGATCTGATATGGTTAAGGCAGATTTATAATCACCCGATTGAGTGAGATAAGTCCAAGTTTCTCCATTATCGGTTGATTTTAATACCTTACCGCCAGTTGCTGTTGCATAACCAACCGACCCCTTGAACGATAACCCATAGAAACTTTCTGTATTATAATCAAAATCCTTTGCCCAGGTTTGTCCCTTATTGGCTGTGCTTAGCAATAGGCCATCATCTCCTAAAGCTATTGCAGATGAAGTTCCATTAATATAAACAGTTTGACTATTGTCACCATAACCATAATATCCTTCAGCCCAAGACGTACCACCATCGGTTGTATAATATACTCTGGCTTCTCCTGCTGCTAAACCATTATTCTGGTCGAAAAATAAAACAGTTGAAAATTTAGTATATATAGCTCCTGAGGTGTACTCAGGATAGCTTGCCCCTGAGTTTGAGTATAAACTCCAAGTCTCGCCAGCATCAACTGTTTTAAGTATTGCTCCTCCCTCGCCAACAATAAATCCAGTGTTAGAATCTACAAAAGTAACAGAGGTAAGAGCCGATTCTACCGGTGAGCTAATTACATTCCAGGTACTTCCACCGTCGGTAGTTTTAAATATTTCTGAGCGAGAGTAAGAAGTATTACCACCCACAATAAAACCAAGGTTACCATCAAAAAAGTATATATCATTAAGATATGTTGATCCACTTCCAGGATTGGTTATTTCGCCCCATGTTGATCCACCATCAGTAGATTTAAATATCTTGCCACTATAATCGAGGCATAGCACTTCCATTGAACTTTTGGCCCAAATATCATAAATTGCTGAACTATTTGGCTTAGTAACCAATGTCCAATTTGCTCCAGCATCAACTGTTTTAGACACGTTTCCATCGCCATGTGCAATATAACCATTATTTGCATCGGCAAAATGAACGGCATATAACCACTCCGAGGTTTCTAATTTGGATATTGTCCAATTGTCACCTGCATTAGTAGTTTTCATTACCAAACCCGTTGCCCCTACGGCTATGGCTTCAGAATTACTAAAGGCATAAACATCATTAATCCTATTTCCTTGTGGCAACGGGTTCCTCCACTCCCATTCCTGCGCATTAAGACTGAAAATTATGGCAAGAAAAAACTGAAGCATAAAAATATATTTCAATAGATTTTTTTCCATAACATATCAAATTGGTTAAAAAGTTAATAAAAGATTAATAAATACTTGGAATAAAGGTTACAATGCACTTGAAGGATTTATTGCATTCCATGGTTTCCATGAGCGGGTTCTCCAAGTTTTGATATACCTAGCAATATACTCGTCGTGTGGCTCAGCCAAAATGATCTCTGCATTGTCTTTTATCATCCAGCGATCGTCAGTTGTACCCCAAGGGCCGCCTACCCACTCGAACTTTACGCCGTAGTTGCCAAGCGACTTAACCGTACCTGCGCCAAGATTAATTTTTACTGGCTCATCAAGTTCAACCAATTGTTTAATGTGGTACGAATTATCGGCATAGGGCTCGTAAGACATTATGAAGTTCGGGTTGTTCACCTCCTTTTTATACTCCTCTAGCTTACCATAATCGACATATACATGGAAAAAGCCTATCAGGGTATATTCGCCTGCCTTTAAATTCTCGGAGTAAAAAATGTTTGTTACATCGGCTGCTGAATCGTACTTACGAAAGGGTATAAACTCGCCATTGGGACCTTTTACAGCAGGAGCCCAACCTGTAGCATTGTTGTTCAGCACAATTTCAAATCCGCTTGCATCATCCTTTTGCTTACCAAACTGCAGAACCAAAAGGCTCATCTCATCGGATGTGGGCTTATCGACTTTTGGGAAAAGTTGGGCGTATCCAACGGATAGGCCAAGATAAATAATCGCTGCAAGTAGTAATGTAATACGTTTCATAGTTTTATCCTCCAGTTATTAGTTTAAAATATGGTTTGGGTATTTAAAAAATCTTCAATTTTTTGATCATTCCCAATGCTTACAGGCACTGCATGGGAATTGCTAAGGGTTACAAAGGCGTTACACTTAACAAAAGTTTTTAGGTGATTTATATTTATAAGATGTGCGGGATGTATTTGAAAAAAATGGTGTTTTCCAAGCAAATTGGAAAGTTTTTCGAAAGGTATGGTGGATGTGAAATACTCGGTGGAATCGAGATAAATGATGCTCTCGTGGTTGCTATGCTCCACGCGAACAATGGTTTCAGTAGGAATAACAAAGTAGCTGCAGCCCTTGGCTAAAACTTTAGCGTTACCAATCATCAAGGGTTCCTTGTTGGTCCACGTGCCAAGCGGCAATGTATTAATGGAATCTCCAACAACCTCAAACCAAGCTAATACATTGCTGGTTTGAAAACTGTGGAGACCTGCCCCCTTTTGATGATTTGCAACAACTATTGCTTTGGCCATAGCATAGAATTTGAAGCCAAAGTAGCTGCATTTCCTTTTTATAAAAAGGGATGGTGAGTATACAGCAGGTTTAAACTACTATTCGTAAGGATGTATTTATTATTTGAGCAGGAAATTTGCCTAACAGCTATCGGACTATAAGCTATTGAGAAGTTTGAACAGCTGCTCGCGTTTACGCACCGAGATGGAAACCTGTGCCCCATCGGCAAAAATCAGCACACCTCCATCAACCTTGTCGACCCGTACCACGTGATTGATGTTAACCAGATGACTTTGGTGAACTCTTACGAATCCAAACTCCTCTAGCATATCCTCAAAATGCTTCAAAGGCTTTGATATTAACAACTTGGGCTGGTTGTCGAAAAAAACTTTGGTGTAGTTTCCATCGGCCTCGCAGCGTACAATGGTTTGTATGGGGACAAGATGAATACTCTCTGAGGTTTTAAGCACAATCTTCTTTTTTTCCTGACTTGCAGCTTCCATATTGGCAAAAAAGGCCTTAAGTTTAATCGCTAAATCGTCCTTTTCGTCTAAACTACTGGTAAGGCGCTCAATTGCAACACGTAGCTCGTTGGTGTTTATAGGCTTTAGAATGTAATCGAGCGCGCTAAACTTTATGGCCTCGAGGGCATACTCCTCGAATGCCGTTACGAAAACCACTTTAAAATCTATGGTCTCGAACCTTTTCAACAAATCAAAACCAGAGCCGTCGGGCATATTTATGTCTAGAAATACGGTGTTTGGCTTAAGGTTTTGGATTGCCATAAATGCATCGTCTACCCCTTCGGCCTCACCCACAACATCCACCTCGGGAAAATACCGTTCAAGAATTACCTTTAATGATTCTCTGGCTCTTGGCTCATCATCAACTAGTAATGCTCTAATCATTGCCATTTGTTTTGATAGTATCATTATTTAAATATCGAGTAGGAATTGTGATCTCAACTCGAGTTCCCTGTTTGCCCTGCTCCGTCAGGTTAATAATTTTAACCTCCGCACCCCGTTGATTCCTCTTTGAATAACCCTTAATCCTTTCCTGAGTTATTGATGTTGCATAGCTCGTGTGCGAAAACCGTTTACTCCTATTTATCTCCTTCGATTTTTCAACCCCTACGCCATTATCTTCCACAATAATCTTTAGGTTACCACCCTCGCTAAGGATTTGAACCTGAATGTACCCCTTCCCATCCATATGCATAATGCCGTGCTCAATGCTATTCTCAATAAAAGGCTGAGCAAGCATTGGAGGCAATTGCTGTGCCGAAACAATCAGAGATGGATCAACATCTATGGAATAATCAAATTTGTTGGGAAACCGAAGCTTTTGCAACGACAGGTATAGCTCCAGCGTTTGCACTTCCTGCTTTATGGTTATTGATGCTGAACGAGAATTCTCTAAAATCAACCTAACCAACCGAGAAAACGATGAGAGATAATTTCCTGCAACCTCGGGTTGATTCCGATACATGAAGCTTTGAATAGCCGACAAGCTGTTGAAAATGAAGTGAGGATTCATCTGTGATATTAGCAATCGTTGCTCCAGCTCAACATTTAAACGAGCAGCATTTAATTGCCGTATATAGGTGTAAGCATAAGCAGCTAAGCCTCCCACTACAATAAGTGTAATTGCCAACTTAAACCATAGCGTTTGCCACCAAGCCGGACGGATTGCAATGGTTAAATCTGAATAAATATTCGAAACCGTTCCATTTGACAACATCTTAGTAATTCGGAAGGTGTATCGGCCAGGTGGTACATTGGTGTACGATACGCTATGCGAATGTGTTTTGGCCCATGTAGGGTCAATATTTTGGAGCATGTAGTAGTAAGTTGTTCCCTCTCCAAACTCATACTCTGCTGCGGAAAAGTTTATGGTGAAAAAGTTTTGCTTATGATTTAGTACTACCGTATCGGTTTTTGCTATAAAGTATTCCTGTGGATGGTCAAACACATCGAAATGCGTAAAGGATACTTCCGTGTCGACACTGGGGATACGTGAAATTTCATTGGGATCAAAAATAACAACACCCTTTGAGGTGCCAAAGGCAAACCTGCCGTTATTTAGCTTGATGCAAGCCTTAGAAAAGTTTGTGCTCGGGAAACCATGAAACTCTTGGTAAATTTTTATACTGTAGGTTGATGGATCGACAACTAACAATCCATTGTTTGTCCCTGCCCAAATTAAACCCTGATCATCTTCGATTAGCGAACGAACATCGAGCTGTGAAGGTATATTTGAAATTACTACCACAAAATCATCAACAATGTAACAAAGTCCCATTTGGGTTGCAACCCAAATTTTGCCATCAGCCGCTTCCAATGTTGCATTGACATAGTTGCTGGGTAACTCCGGAGCGTAAAAATGTTTAATGTAACCTGTGGCCCTGTTAATCCGATTAAGCCCCATATTGGTGGTTCCCACCCAAATATCGCCGTTACGATCCTCCATTAAGCTGGATGTTAAATGTGAGCTAACCCTGTAGGAATCGGGTAAATTTGTGTCGATAATCTCACCAGTATTAAGGCGTATCTGATAATGCCCTGCCTCTGTTCCCACCCAAATGGTATTATTGTCGAACAGGGCAGCCGTTAGAATTGCAGGGCTAAAGCCTTCGGGGATATTCATAAACGGAACCAGATTACTTTCTCCAGTATCGGAATTTATAAGATATACTCCAAGTGGGCTAAAGGCTACTAGCTGATTCTCGCTAAGCGTTAGGGTGTAGGTAACCGGAATATCTAGTATGGTAAACGCGTTGCATGATTCCAAGGTAAAACTTTCAGTTTCGTCCAAACATAGCCTAATCAACCCGCTAGATGTTGAAACCCACAAGTAGTTTTGGCTAATCTCAGTGAAGTTGATTATTCCATATCGATGTAATGAGATTTTAGCAAACGATTCGATATCTATTTCAGGACTTGCTGGCCCAATGTATAGCTCCTTCTCTCCTACCAATAGCAACGATTTGGAATTGATTAGTCTTAATGCTCTATACGTATTGGTTGGTATGGATACTTTTTGCTGCTGGTTACCAAAAGAATCAAATACTCTAAGGGCATCCTCTTCCAGCAGAAATACGCTGTTGTCATGCGATATTTTTGCATCTATGGGTTTGCATAAGCCTTTATAAAACGACTGAAAACTGTTAACCTCATCCCAGGTATATATCCCATTATCGGTAGCAAAAATCGATACACCCTTGCCGTTGTTGGCCATATTGCTAATGTGCGTGTATGCAAATGGTAAATTTGCCTTACTATCTGCAGCTAGGGCATCATCAAGGTCAGCATTGTATCTATGTAATGTATACTTGCCAGTAATTGAGGAGTAGTGATACACATCACTTGGGAGACGTCGGGTGGTTATGAAATAATTACCGGTTCCATCATGCATTATTTGTTTAATGGCAGTATGGTAGGGTTTATTGTATGTAATGTAATGCTTGCCGGTAAACTTCCCCGTTTCCCTATCGAAATACATAGCTCCCTGCGCACCCCAAACACCAGCAATGAAATTATGTTGCGAATCCTCTAGAAAGGCATTATACCAATCGGAACGAAAAGACTCATAGTCAATAGCATATCTCTTAAACTCCTGTGTTAATGGATTGTAACTATTAAAACCCACACCAGACCATAATCCAACCCAAAGCATGCCTTTGGAATCGAAGTATAGCGATCGGATACGATCGGATGAAAGCCAGCTATCGCTGCGAAACTCGCCCACAATCTGTTTGAATTCGTTTTCACCAGGTTTAAGAATGCTCATGCCATGGTCAGCAGTTCCAACGTAAATAGTACCATCGGTATCCTGAGCCAGAGCGGTAACCTCGTTGGACGATAGGCTATGCTCATCGCCGGGGATGTGAAAATAGTAATCGAAACCTTTTGAACGTTGCCTTAATAGGCTAACTCCCTCACGAGTTCCTGCCCAAATATTACCCGTTCTATCAATAAAAACCTTATTGATATGGCTATGAACAATTGAATGAGGATTATCCTTGCTATTACGATATGCAATAAACTTACGGTTTACTTCGTCGAATTTTAATAGCCCATAACCCGATCCAAACCACAGCTGCCCCTCCTTATCTTCGGTAACAGAGTATGTTGAAGAGGAATATACTTTACTAAACTTTTCTGTTTCGGGAAAAAACTCATAAATACCATCGAGCCCCATCACATACCAGCTGCCCCTAGATGATTCAAAAATATCGGCCAAATCGTTATCGCGTTTTCCTCCATTCTCCAAACCGCTTGCATATATAGCGTGCATGGTTTGGTTGTTTGTATCGAACCTAATAATTGGAGTATTCCTGCCACCAACCCAAAGGTATCCTTCGGAATCCTCGTAAAGTGAGTGGTATCGGTAGTATGGTTGGCTACTTGCCTCGTGCGCAAAGTGTTCCCACTCATTAGTATTAATATCAAGCGAGGTTAGGACTCCGCCAAGCGTCTCAATCCACAGTTTTTGGGTACGATCGGAAAAGTACAACTTTCGGATATGATTTGTGCGAGGTGTATTAGACTTACCAATAACAGTTTGAAAGTGATCAACATTTCCGTTGTCAAGATTAATCCTGCACAACCCAGCAGCCGTTCCAACCCACAAATAATTCTTGCTATCAATTGCAAGCGTAATAACAGAGTTCCCGGGAATTGTGTTATCATCCTCGGGGTTATGAAAAAAGTTTACAAACGAATAACCATCATATCGCGATAATCCGTTTTCTGTTGCAAACCAAATGAATCCGTTATAATCCTGTACAATATCGTTTACCGTATTGTGGCTTAACCCGCTTTGAACAGTGAAGTTGATAAAGCGAGAAAACCGATCAATTTCGACAGATTGTGAAAAACCCCTTGAAATTGAGATCAGTGCGAGTAAAATAAAGCAGATTGATCTTCGTAAAGTCATCGAATAAACTTTTAAACGCTTGCCAAATTAAGCTTTTTTCTCGAAAATTCATCTTTACATCAATTGCCATTGCGCAAAACGCTACTTTTGAACAATTATTTAATCAGCACGTATGATAGATCTTACTAAAAAAGTGTGGCAGTGGGTTGCCATGCTAGCATTAGCCCTAATTTGGGGTAGTTCTTTTATTCTGATGAAGAAAGGGTTAGTGGCCTTTTCGTTTACTCAGGTTGCTGCCATTAGGGTATTCTTCGGGTTTGTTCTTCTGATACCACTAATTGTAAAATACTTTAGCAAAATAAACAGAACAAACGCAAAAAACATTTCGTTGGTTGGGTTTGCAGGCATTTTTTTTCCAGCATTTCTTTTTGCGCTGGCGCAAACTCATATATCGAGCGCCCTTTCGGGTATGCTCAATAGTTCGGCCACACTTTTTGCCCTAATTGTGGGGATTCTTTTCTACAAAAACAAACCCACCACCAACCAAATTATTGGAGTTATTATTGGCTTTATTGGCGCTTTGGCACTTATTACCGGTGGTGATTTTAGGGCAATATTTGGGGTCAATTCGTATGCTCTTTTCGTTGTAATAGCAACCATTGGATATGGAATTAACGTAAATGAGGTGAAATTCAAGTTACCCAATATGAGCGGGATACAAATCACCGCCCTTTCGTTTTTAATGGTGGGGCCAGTGGCTGGGATTGTTTTGCTTTTTACTGATCTTAATGCTGCATGGCAGTCGCCATACTTTTGGCAGAGTTTATCAGCAGTACTTGCCCTATCAGCCTTTGGGTCTGTACTTTCACTCTTTGTATTTAACAATTTAATTCGCTACACCAATGCCCTTTTTGCCAGCTCTGTAACCTACATCATACCATTCTTTGCCATTCTATGGGGAATATCCGATGGTGAAACGGTGAACTGGGTTCAAATCCTGGGAATAATAATTGTTCTGCTGGGGGTATATATGGTAAACCGAAGGCAACGAGTTAGAAAAATTGCTGTAGATAACGTTCCGTAAGTCGTTACTTATAATCACCTTAAGCTTTTATATACAATATTTTCGTTAACTTGCTAAACAAAAAATTATGCTACCAAGAGCAAGTATATTACTAAGTTTGCTGGGCATATTTTTGCTTAGTGCCTGCACTTCAACCAGCGTAGACGAGGGAGTTTCGTTGGAATTGGCCCAAAACCGTAAAGCCACTATTTCGGATATTGTGTACAAGCTGCGGTTTGATATCCCTAAGCAAAAAGCCGATAGTGTTCACGGATTGGCTGAGATATCTTTCAATATTGCTCAGCAACAATCTGTTGTGATGGATTTTAGGGCAAAGCCCACTATGGTTAAAGCTGTATCGATTGATAATAGAAATATTAACTACAAGTTTGAAAAAGGGCATATAATTATCCCCAAAAAGCACGTTAGCGTTGGGACAAACACCATACAGGTAAGTTTTATTTCAAATAATGGCTCGCTTAATCGACGCGAAGATTTTTTGTACACCCTGCTTGTGCCCGACCGGGCATCAACGGTTTTTCCTTGCTTCGACCAACCCGACCTGAAGGCCAAGTTCCAGCTATCGCTAACCATTCCTGCTCAATGGACCGCAATATCAAATGGTAAGGTTGATTCAATAAACTACCTGACTGAACTAGAAAAGGAGATTTATTTTAATGATAGCGAAACAATTAGCACATACCTCTTTGCTTTTGCAACTGGTGATTTTAAGATTGAAACCAAAACTGTACAGGGAAGAACTTTCTCAATTTACCATAGAGAAACCGACAGGGAAAAGCTGGACAGAAACCTGAACACCATATTTAATCTGCACGCACAATCGTTGAGCTGGCTCGAGGATTACACAGGTATTGCTCATCCATTTCCAAAACTGGATATTATTTTAATACCAGGATTTCAGTATAGCGGTATGGAACACCCTGGAGCGATCTACTACCGCGACAGCCGGCTGCTGCTCGAGGAGAATCCCACCGAGAATCAGCAATTACGACAAGCCAACCTTATTGCTCACGAAGTGGCACATCAGTGGTTTGGTAACTTGGTTACCATGCGCTGGTTTAACGATGTTTGGCTAAAGGAAGTATTTGCAGGTTTTATGGCCGACCAAATTGTTAACCCACAGTATCCAACCATAAACCATGAGCTAAGCTTTATGCTATCGCATTTTCCCAGTGCTTACTCAGTCGATAGAACTCAGGGGGCAAATCCAATTGTTCAGGAGCTCGACAACATGCTGTATGCCGGAACACTTTACGGCGATATTATATATCACAAGGCTCCCATCATGATGCAGCAGCTTGTTATGCTTATGGGCAACGATGCTTTTCAACAGGGTGTTCAGGAGTACCTTAATACTTATCAGATGGGCAATGCCAGCTGGAGTGAACTGGTTTTCATTCTAGATAAGTATTGCGATAAGAATCTGAAGGAATGGGCACAAATTTGGACCGAAAAGGCTGGCCGCCCAGCAATTGCTTACTCAATAGAGAACGATTCGAATTCGCTTAATTTTGAGGCTTTAAATGCCACTCCCTTCCCTCCAATGTATGTTGATGTTAGTGTTTCTGATAATATCGAAAATCAGGAGCAGTTTTGGTTAAATAGTTTGCCAGAATCGTTTACAATAAATAGTTTAAACAGCTCTGAATTCTCGTTGATGGTGAACTCCAGCGGTAAGGCATATGGATACTTCATGCCCGACAGCTCCACCCTAAAACAGATTCTGACAGGAAAAGGAATACCCAAAGATCCAGTCTCAAGAGCATCGCAACACATCTCGCTGTACGAAATGTTTTTAGGTGGAAAATTCAATGCCAATGAGTATGCTAAAATGCTAATTGGATGTATTGAGAATGAAACGGAATCGCAAATACAAGGATATCTACTAAATATACTTTCAACTGTTTTCTGGAGATTTTCTGATCAAATTGAACGCGATAGATTAGAGGAACCAATTGAGCAATGCCTGTGGAGCATACTCAATGGGAATTTACCCATTGAGCAAAAAAGATCAGCGCTTTCAACCCTGTTCTCAGTTTTTACAACCAATGAGTCGTTTAGCAGTCTATACACCGGTTGGACACAGGAAAAGGTATGTGATATTTCGCTCAGCGAAAACGAGAGAACCCGATTGGCCTACGAGCTCATGATTCGTAAACCTGAGCTATACCATGCCATAGCGCTGGGCGAGATTGAACGCATCGATAATCCCGATCGTGTGGCGCAGTTCGATTTCACGCTTAACGCCGTTTCGCCAAATCTCAGCGATAGAATAAAATTCTTTGAAAAACTGCAAAATCCAGCCAACCGCAAACCCGAACCCTGGGTTTCAGAAGCCTTAAGGTGGTTGCACCATCCGTTACGTTCCGATTTTAGCATCCGCTTCATTGCGCCCTCGCTCGATATGCTCCCCCAGATACAACAAACAGGCGATATCTTTTTCCCAAAGAGTTGGCTCGACGCTACGCTTTGGGGACACTCATCGCCCGAAGCTTACGAGATTGTTAACAGCTGGATTGAAGCTAACCCAGATTTATCGCCAAGCCTAAAGATGAAACTATTACAATCGGCTGATATGCTATTTAGAGCCAATGGGACTACCAAAAGTGAGTTGTAGTTAACGTGAGTTCGACATAAGGAACAATCTGTATCTCCTTTAAAAATAAGCGAATAAGGTTGATTATTGTTTTTATTACTAAGGTTATTTGAGTATATAATAAGGTTTCTTGTAGTTCAAAAACCTTATTTTGATTTTTTAAAAACCTTAGTAAAACGAAGCGAAGCCAAAGATATCCAACCTTATTACCTTATTTTGTGGAGTCTTATATCAACGCGTTACATCAAACTCACATAATTAGATTAGATTTAACCATCAATATAAAAAACACTAAGCCCCGCCTTACAAAGCGGGGCTTAGTTATGCACTCAAGGGAGAATTTTTACTACTTCCCAGCCATCAGTTTTTCCTGTTTCAAAACCTCCTTGTACCGCTTCACTTCTTTGGTCATAACAGGTGCTAACAAAAGAAGCGCTATAAGGTTAGGAATAGTCATGAATGTGATTACCATATCAACAAAATTCCACACAATATCAATACCCCAAATTGCGCCAAAAAAGGTAAACAGCGCAAACACAAAGTAGAATGGCTTAATGGCCTTATCGCTAAACATATACTGAACTGCACGGCTACCGTAGTACGACCAGCTAATAATGGTTGAGAAAGCGAATAGCAGTAGGCCAATGGTTACCACGTGCGTTGCCAGGCCACCAAGACCAACACGCCCCATTCCCTCCTGAAAGCCCTCAATGGTCATACCCACGCCCTGAATATCCGACTTCCAAGCGCCAGTAATTACTACAACCAAAGCAGTAAGGGTACAAATAATTATAGTATCAACCAGCGGCTCAAGCGAAGCTACAAAGCCTTCGCGCATTGGGTGCTGTGTTTTGGCTGCAGCATGCGCCATGGGTGCCGATCCCTGTCCAGCTTCGTTTGAGAAAAGGCCTCGCCTAACACCCCAAACCAAGGTCATAATAAATGTTGAACCCACAAATCCGCCGGTGGCTGCAGTTCCAGTAAAAGCATCGCTAATAATCAGTCCAAATGCACCGGGAATATCGCGCCAGTGTACTGCAAGAACAATAATTGCAGATAAGAAGTACAACGCAGCCATAAAGGGAACTAAGGTTGATGTTACGTTGGCAATACGCTTTAATCCTCCAACAATAATAAGCAGCACAAGCGAAGCCAGAGCAATGCCTGTGATCAAAACGGGGACGTTGTAACTTGTATTTAGCACATCGGAAATTGAGTTGGCCTGTGCCATATTGCCCGTACCCAGCGTGCAAAGTGCTGCAGCACCGGCAAAGATTAGCGCCAAGGGCTTGGCAAATCGTCCCAGCTTATCTTTAAGGCCAAGCTCTATGTAATACATTGGGCCACCCGAAATTGAACCATCGTCGTTCACTTTTCTGTAGATTTGGGCAAGAGTACACTCCACCATTTTCAGCATCATACCAAAAAAACCGGTTACCCAAATCCAAAAAATGGCACCAGGACCACCAAGGTATATGGCAAGCGAAACGCCCACAATGTTGCCAGTGCCCACAGTACCCGACAAGGCCGTTGTAAGCGCCTTAAAGTGGCTCACATCGCCAGTCTCTTCCTTGTCATGATACTTGCCAGCAACTAGCCGTAAAGCATGCTTAAAATGCGATACCTGTAAAAACCGATACTTAATGGTAAAGTAAATACCTGTTGGTACAAGCAGAATGAGAATAAGATAACCTCCAACATACTCGTTATACAGCGATATTACGTTGTTGATTGATTCGAGGATTGGGTTCATAATTTTTTAGGGTTATTATTTATGATTTAAGTTCTAGTGGGTGCTAAAAATATAACAGTAATTACATTATGCCAAAATATTTTGGAATAAGATTATAACCTATTGTAAATTATCTGAAGTACCTTTGCGCTAAACATCAAATTTTGAATGAATAAGAAGATTCTGCTTATATCAATTGCCGTACTTGTTACGCTTGCCACTATTGCCCTATCTATCAAATCGACGTTTTTTAGATATGTTCTGGCCAAAAAGGTTCAACACACCGAACAAAAATTAGGTCTTTCAATCAGCTATACCGAGGCTAGGTTAAAAGGTTTTACTCATATCAGTATGAGTGATATTGAAATCGTAAAACCTTCGAGTAAAATCTCGTTGCATGTCTCAACCATCAATATTGATATGTCTATCGGCCGTCTCCTCCGGTTAAACATTATTCCCAAAGCTGTTGCTGCCGATTCGGTTCTGTTAAAGCATTGCAAAGAATTGCAAGTTGATTCACAAATAGTTAACAGAACCGATAGCACAGAATCAAAAGAGAATTCAACCCTAATTAATTCGGGCATTTCCCTGCTAGCCAAGTACAGCAGAACCGCCTACAAGCTTCTAGTTGAAACCGACTACACCATTAATAATCTTGGGGTAGTCTATTCGCAACCCATCGATAGCATTAGAATTACAACACCACAATTACTTATACACAGCGGAAACCTTAATGCTACATTTTGTGTAACGAATGGCGTTTCCGTCAGTAGTATAGAGGTAATTGGCGAAAAGGAAGAAAAGTTCAATGTTCTTAGTTACAGCATCACACCCGAGCGACATTTCAAATTACCGTTAATTGACTCAAAACTTGGGTTGCACCTTGGATTTGACTCGTTGCGCTTTGCCGTAAACGGAAATAACCGCTCCGCCAGCAGCATCGACCTAACCTTACAATCGACTTTATATGGCGTAAATGCTAGGCATAAAAAGTTAGCCGATACTACTATTCATGTCGATTCAACAAGTTTTTTGATATCTAGCCAGCTATCATCAGATTCGGCAAGCATAATAGCCCCCTCCTACTTTTCCGTTAACTTGCTTAAATTCCCATTTATGCTTTCCGTTCCAGCACTAAGTAAACCAGAATACTCATTAAGCATAAATACCGGAGCTTTTCCGGCAAGGAATATTTTTGAATCCATTCCAAATGGATTATTCGAAACCACCGAAAAAATTAAAGTTGCAGGCGATGTGAATTTTCATCTAAATTTTGATATCGATTTTAACCAGCCCGACAGCCTACATTTTATAGCCAAGCTAGAACCCATTTCTTTCCAGCTGATTAATCCAGGTAATGTCGATTTTGCTAGGCTAAATCACAACTTTACTCATTACATCAAGCTAAACGATAGCATCAACAAGGCAATACACATCGATTCTAGTAGTCATCAATTCAGGTCATTACATCAAATATCACCTTACCTTATCGATGCCGTGATCATATCGGAGGATGGGGGTTTTTATTACCACAAGGGGTTCGATGCCGAAGGGTTCAGCGTTGCGCTAGCGCGCAATATAAAGGATAGAAGACTTGCCCGAGGAGGAAGTACTATAACCATGCAGCTGGTTAAAAACCTTTACCTTAATCGACAAAAAAACCTTGTAAGAAAAGCCGAGGAGGCTATTGTAGTGTGGATTATCGAAACCCAAAAATTGGTTAGCAAGAAGCGAATACTTGAAATCTACTTGAATATTATTGACTGGGGCCCAAATATTAATGGAATAGATGAAGCCGCTAGGTATTATTTCAACAAGGAACCAATTGACATTGAGCTGAATGAGGCGATTTTTCTAGCTGGTATTATACCACAACCCGCTCGGTTTATGAGCTACTTCGATTGCGATCAGAACTTAAAAGAGTATATGCAAGACTACTACAACTTTATAGGATCCACAATGCTTCAGCGCTCTATGATAACGGAGGAGGAACTTTTAGGTTTACAGCCAAGTGTAAATATCAATGGTTCTGCCCAAGATTTGCTAAGTTCTGGTTGTGAATAGGATAATTGATTGAAAACAACTAAAATCATAACTAACTAGGGTTAAGGTATTTGTAGACCTGTCCCGTGAGAGACAATCTATTGGTAAAAAATAATGTAAAACGAATGAATCTGTGCCGTTAGGTACAGAATATTCCGTACCTAACGGCACGGTAAAATGTAAGGTCATTTCAAGTGCTACCAATATTCTGTCCCTAGCGGGACATTGAATCAGGAGGTTATATTAGAATAGTTTTGACATTTAGGTTACTTATTTCTCGAATACGCCAGCCCTGATAACAAATACAAAATACCCTTCACTTATTCGGTGGAAGAATTTGACAAAAAAACCAATTAATTATTGCCTAAATACCTAATTTAACTGATTATGATATTACATTTTGAGCCATCCAATCTATCAGGACATATCAACATTTAGAACGTATATATTTCCATTTTAACCGCGAGATGGTAGATTATTTACCCTTACTCCTCTGTTAGCTTGCTGATTGCCTGATCGAGCTGCAACGATTTTAGCCTCAAAAAATGGCTTAGAGCCTTGTTGATAAGCTCATCGGGAGTTTCGCCAAGGTATGGAGCAAGTATTTTAATCTGCTTCATAATCAGCGGATCGATATTCACCTGAAGCTCTGTCTTTTTTTCGATAATATTAGTTAGCGGAGACTGCTTTTCAACTTCCTCCTCCTTAATATATCTAGTATTCGACATCAAAGCCTTTTGAATATCGTTGATGGTATGTTTGCTCTTTTTAGCCATAGATTTTCAAAATTTCTTTTGCCAAATCGTTATAATCATCGGCTCCTCTACTTTTGGGTGCATAGTCGTATACCGATTGCTTAAAAGCACCCGACTCCATGAGGGAAATATCCTGCCGAATGTAGGTATTGAAAAGTTTCCCCTTAAAGTTTTGGTTATCGGATAGGCTTTGAATCACCGCCTGGCTAAACTTAGTTCGGGGGTCGAGCTTCACAAATAGAATTCCAGCTAGATCCAGATTAGGATTCATTCGCTTTTTCACCTTCTCGGATATAAGCATAATCCTATCTAACCCAATAAAAGCAAAGTTCTCGGCCTGCATGGGAACAATAAAATGGTTGGCCGCCACCATTGAATTGATGGATAGAGTTCCCAGACTTGGCGGACAATCGATTAGAATAAAGTCGAAGTCTTTATCCACCTTGTCAAGCTGCTCGCGGAGCATATATTCTCGCCCAGGCTCGTTGTTAAGTTGGAATTCAAAATCGAGTAATTTCTCGCTCGATGGGATTAGGCTAAGCTTTCCATTTTTAATTAGCACATCGCTCAACGATGTATTGCCAACAAGTAAATCACCTACGCCTATTTCGGGGGTATCTGCACCAAAGGCCGATGTTAAATTACACTGGCTATCAAGATCAACAAGCAAAACCCTTTTCCTTTTCTTGGCCAATGCTGCACCAAGATTTAGCACCGTTGTGGTTTTGCCTGTGCCTCCCTTATTATTAATTATGCTGATTACGTTTGCCATAATTTATGGAATGAAATGAGAAACATCGATTTAAAGCACTAATATATGAAATTTTACTTCATTGCCATATTCTGTATGGTTTTAAACACTGTTTATTGCGTATTATGACCCTTTTTAACAATATTTTCATAAATATTTAGCGCTTTTGATATAACTTTACGAGGTGTTTTTGGTTTAAGTACTAGGCAACCATTAAACTTTATAACTATGAAAATCTTTTGGAGACATTCATTCCTCCTGGTTTTTGTCTTGCTGGGCTACACTAGCAATGCCCAGCTCACAAGGGATTTGCATAAGCTATACCACCCAGCCTACTTTAGTAAGGCCTCGGATGATTCTACCCAATTCGACCCTTGGCGATTAGCCTCATCGAGCAAGCCTACCTACTCCGTTGAGCTGGGGACTAGCTACTCAACCTTTGGTGGAGGGCTTTCATCAACATTTATTAGCCCTACCGTATCGTTCATGGCCACCGATAGGCTTCAAGTTGTGGTTGGTGGAAGGTTTACCCAAACCAGCATGGGTAGTATGCCCTTTCTCAGCTCTGAGCTAGGCCAAATGGGTGAGCAGCAGATGTCAGGAAACCCTACCGAGGCCTTTGCCTACGGGCATTACCAAATTAACGAGAAGCTAAGCATTTACGGGATGGGTGCTTTTGGCAAAAATCAGCTGTACATATCGCCGTTCCAATCTGGGGTAGCGCAGGCCGATTACCAGCAGCTATCGTTTGGGATGGACTATAAAATATCCGAAAGGGTTAGAATTGGCGCATCGTTTGGGGTGAACAACGGCCCATCATGGGGAGTATCGCCTTTTGGAAATCCTTATCACAATCGGATGAATCCATTCTTCCCGTAATTCGCCTCATCTGTTAAAAGCGAAAGCGGGGTCTAAAACCCCGCTTTCGCTTTTATATCAACTTGTTATCCTATTCGGCCTCCACAAGCTGCTTAAATGTGATGTGCTTGTTGTGATATAAACCCGTCATAAATTTCACCATCCTCTCCTCGGCAGGATAAATTTTCTCGCCAAGACGCTCTGTCAAATCAGTGCAAATCTCCCCTACGCTTCGCTTACCATCAATGGCCATCCAAACTGCTGAGCCCAGCTCATCGAGATGAATAGAGATGTAAATGGACTTTCGTGCTGGGATAAAAAAGCGTGCAAACTTCTCGTTCTTAAACTTGGGAATGAGTATGGTAACTATCCCGTTATCGTCAACCTTCTGGTCGTGAATACGAATGGGGATTAGGTCTAGCGCACTTGTATTCTTCAGAATCTTTCTCCTCATGAAAAAACTTGCCATATCTATTCGTGTTGGTATTAGTAAGAAAGTAAAGCCGATGAGGTTTAATCGGCTTTACCACTATAAATGTTCTCTAGTTTAGTGTCCAACGCTTGGTGGAGCGGGTTCGTCAGGGTTACCGGCATTACGTAATGGCACCATGATAAGTATAAGGGCCACAATAATAATCACCACGAATCCGATAAGGAAACCGGGGTTTTGGAAGAATGAGAATACCTCGAAGAGGAATATGCCCCCCACGGCAAACATAGCCACCACCAGCCCCATCAGCGCCTCTCCGGCAATTAGTCCAGATGCCAAAAGCACCCCAACATTCTCTGTGCGTTGCTTTTGCGCTTCGTTTAGCTTGCGCTTGTTCGACATCATATCCATAATTCCCTTGATGATACCGCCCACAAAAATTGCAAAGGTAGTGGTTAACGGAAGGTACATACCCACGCTAACAAGCATAGGGCTCTTCACTTGCATCAGAATAAAACCAACGCCCATGAAGATACCCACGATAATTAGAGGCCATGCCATTTCGCCGCCCACTATACCGCGAGCCAGAATGGCCATGAGGCTAGCCTGTGGTGCAGGGAGTTCCTGGCTACCAAATCCACCAACATACCCCTCAATATTACCACGGGCAATATCACCATCGTTAAGGATGGTAAGGATGAAGAACATTACGGCACCAGAGGCAACCACACCAATTA
>DDWD01000205.1 GCA_002345825.1 Bacteroidales bacterium UBA2295 | reverse complement strand
TAGGAACAACAACCAACGAAACGGGATACTTTGCCATTAACCGCCCAAAAGGGGCTGAAAAACTAGTTATCAGCTTTGTGGGCTACCAAACCGATACGCTATTGATTACATTAACACAAACCCACATTATGCACACGCTGCAAAAAAGCGTTGATATTGAGGGAGTAGTTGTAGCAGGTCGATCGCCCGGCGCCCATTTCGACAGGGTAAACCCCGTACAAACCCAGATAATAACCCAAAATGAGTTGGAACGTGCTGCATGCTGCAACCTTTCGGAGAGCTTCGAAACGAATGCCTCTGTGGATGTATCGTATAGCGATGCGTTAACTGGCGCTAAACAGATTCAGCTGCTCGGACTTGCCGGTACCTATAGCCAGATACAGGTAGAAAATATTCCAGCACTTCGAGGTTTAGCCTCAACCTTTGGGCTAGGCTACGTTCCGGGATCATGGATGGAATCAATTCAGGTTTCGAAGGGTACTGCCTCAGTAGCCAATGGCTACGAGAGCATTGCTGGACAAATAAATGTGGAATACAAAAAGCCCTGGGACGATGAGGCATTCTTTGTAAATGGGTACACAAACAGCCTTGGTATGGCCGAGTTCAACACCAATTTCAGCACAAATGTTTCTCCAAACGTATCGACAATGGTGCTAGCCCATATTGAGAATATGAGCTTTGAAAACGATCATAATCACGACACATTCCTAAATCACCCGTTGGTTAAGCAGTATCATCTGCTCAACAGATGGAAGTACGACGGGAATAGCTTCGAGTCGCAAGTGGGTATTCGCCTACTGGATGAGGATAGACATGCTGGTCAATTGCCACACGAAAACATCACAAATCCATTTGGTATTGATATACAAACTAGGCAGTACGAGGGATTTGGTAAGGCTGGTTACATTTTTAATCGGCCCAACACCTCGCTGGGGCTAATTGCCTCGGCAAGTATGCACGACCAGCAGTCCGTTTTTGGACAAAGCCTATACACCGGAAGGCAGCAAAGTTTATACACCAACCTTGTGTTTATAACCTACATTGGGCGAACCAACCATACCATTAAAACGGGGGTTAGCTTTACCCACGACGACTATAGCGAAAAACTCAACAACCTAAGCTTCGATAGAATTGAGAGCACTCCGGGTGCATACCTTGAATACACCTACAAATGGCTCGAAGATTTCTCGCTTATGGCAGGTGCAAGGGTCGACAGGCACAATATGTTTGGTACGCTTTTCACTCCCCGCCTTCATATGCGATATCAACCCATTCAGCAGCTCAACCTAAGGGCTAGCATTGGGAAGGGATACCGTTCGCCCAGTGTAATTGCTGAGAATATGTACCTATTGGCCAGCTCAAGGAATATGATATTTGTCGAAGATATCGGAATTGAAGAGGCTTGGAACTTTGGTGTAAACATTACCCAAAAGTACTTGCTTTGGTTTAGGGAGTTAACCATTAATACCGATTTTTATAGAACTAGCTTTGCCAATCAGCTAATTGTTGATATGGACAGGGATCCCACGAATGTTTACTTTTACAATCTCGATGGTAAATCGTATTCAAATAGTCTGCAGGCAGAGGTCAGCTACTCACCTTTCCCCCGCTTCGACTTTTCAGTTGCATACCGCTGGAACGATGTGCGAAGTACAATCAATGGTGAATTGCAGGAAAAGCCCTTGGTTAGCCAATTTAAAGGGTTTTTCACAACCAGCTACCAAACCGAGAGCAAGTGGCAGCTGGACTATACTCTGCATTTAAATGGTGGCGGACGATTGCCAAACACCAGCCATCTTCCAGAAGAACTATACAGGGGCGAACGCTTCCCATCGTTTATCACTATGAATGCTCAGATATCAAAAACAATAAATCGATGGGATGCATACATTGGAGTCGAGAACCTTACGGGGTATACTCAGGAAAACCCCATAATATCTGCAGAAAACCCTTACAGCCCATTTTTCGATGCATCGATGGTATGGGGTCCGCTAACAGGTCGTAAGTTTTACCTGGGATTTAGATATGCAATTAGTAGGCAATAAATCACTGTTCGACTAAACAAATCAATTAAAACAACTGTTTACACTAACCAGTAAAATGCATAATTATGGAAACATTAAAGCTTAAAATCCCCAACATGAAATGTATGGGATGTTCAACAACTATAGAAAACCACCTTAATAAGGTGGGCGGAGTGACAGAAATAAATACCGACTTGCAGAACAAAACTGTTGAAGTTAGCTACTCAGGCGATTTATCGACCAAAAAGTTAATTATCAACACCCTTAAAAGGATAGGGTATCCTGCGGAAGAGGTTGAGTGAGTGATTGGATGATTGAGTGATTGAGTGATTGAGTGATTGAGTGATTGAGTGACCTGCCTAACTGACGTCTTCAGCAGGCAGTTTGAGTGGTTTTTGCAGAATATTAATACTATAGCCCTCGTAGAGNNGGGGCATATAGCGATTGAAGAGATTTATGCAAATGATTTTAAGCGCTTCGTAGACCTGCCTGCCTTTAGATTTGCACTATGAATTTCTTTGACATTTTTTACCTTGCAACACTGTAACAAAACAGCAGGGGTGCTTTAGGTTTTGAAATTTAAGCCCAATCGCTTTCAACCCTCTACGAGGGTATTGAAAATTGCTTAGCTTGACGGTTATGGCCTGTAGGCAGGTTGATTGATTACCTATCTCAAGTAGGACAGGATGATTAAATGAATAACACCATAATGATATTGGGCTGTTTCATTAGTCCATTTTTAAGTCCATTTATTAACTAAAAACAAATTTAGCTATGAGAACACTAGCATCAATTGTAATGACCCTGCTATTTGTAGCAGTACTAGCACCAGAAGTAGAAGCCCAAAAACCATCGGGCGAAAAAACAGTAAACATCGAGGCTAATCTATCATGCGATGGTTGCAAAAAAACCGTTGAAACCGGATTGGCCAAAGCCAAAGGGGTAAAGGAGGTTAAAGCCGACCCAACCACCAAGATGGTAACCGTAACTTACGATGAGTCTAAAACCAGTGAGGACAAGCTCGTAAAGTCAATTGAGCGTATGGGTTACAAGGCCAGAGTATCGAAAGCCGATAAGGATTGCGGTACGAAAGAAGATGTGGCCTCACGGAAGACTGGCGGTGGCTGCTAATTTAAAGTGCATAAAAAAAGGGGCAAATGCCCCTTTTTTTCGTGTTACAAATTAACTATCTGTGAATAATTGGATCAGCATTTCCATCAGGGTCACCGCTAACATTACCATCAGACGATGGATTACCTAACATAAGAACGCCAGCCGCATGTGGTGAAGCCATAGAAGTACCACTTATAGTGCTATAGCCACCACTTTTCCATGTTGAGTTTATATTAACGCCTGGGGCACAGTAATCAACTGGAGGATTAGCGTAATTTGAGAAATATGCCCAAACATCGGAAGCATCCATTGCAGAAATTGTGTAAACATTGGCGTGGTTCACTCTTGCTGGAGAGCTGTTATTTGCATTTTGGCTCTCATTACCCGCAGCAAGTGCAAACTTAATACCTTTATTAGCAGCAGCAAGAACCGCTGCATCAAGAGCATCGGAAGTTGGGCCACCGAGGCTCATATTAACAACGTCTCCGCTTGCAGCAGTTGCAGCAACATAGTCAACCCCAGCAATAACAGCAGAATAATCACCACTACCTCTTCTATCAAGAACCTTAACGGCAACTAGTTCAGCACCAGCGGCAACACCAACAACACCAATGGTGTTATCTTTTGCAGCAATTGTTCCAGCCACATGGCTTCCATGCCCGTTATCATCGGTAGCCGATTTTGTTCTGACAACAAAAGTTTTACTTAGAGTTGTGTTAACGTTTAGATCAGGGTGTGTATAATCAATTCCTGTATCGATAACCCATGCTTTTTTAGTACCAGTATAATTAACAAAACCACCTACCCGTGTAATACCCCAAGGTATAACCTGTGTTGATGTTCCATCCCCTGGATCCTCTGGATCTGGCTCAGGATCTCTCTCCCAAGGAGGACGCATAATAATTATTCTATCAGGTTCAATGAACGCCACACGGTCGTCCTTGCTTAACCTAATCACTTCATCACTGCTTAATTGTGCAGCAACACCAGAAATTGAACCGCTGTATGCAATTGTAATTGCATCCTTGGTGATTCCAACGTCGTTGAATATATCTGCAGAATAATTGCGCATCGAAGCAACACGATCCTCATATTTACCCGACAATGCGCTTTTCAATGTTGAATTATCCTTATACACCACAATGAATTGGCCAGGGATAATATCTCCATGTTTTAGTTCAACGGTTGACTCATCAACATCCATTGGAACCAGCTCATCCTTTTGGCATCCGCCAAACACCAACCCAAGAACAAGGGTAAGCGTAAAGAATTTTTTAATCATAAGTTTTAGTTTGTTGGTTTACAAACCAAATGTCTGCTAATTTGTAATACAAGTCAAGTTTGTAGTAAAAATAATTAGCTGTAGTTATTAACAACGCCAACCCATCAAATCGCTACACAACTGATTATATTACACTTACGTATTACACTGGTAATACTATCCACTAAAAAACAATGAATATATAACACCAAAAGGGAATTATTAGGTGGGAAAAATCTATTTGTGGGGATAATTAATTTGAAACTTCGGATACAGCTCATCCCTTACCCACTTAAAATCAGGAGCAATAGTTAGGATATGCAGATAGGTTCGTTTTGCATTTTGAAGCTGCTTTGCCTTTTCGAATGCCAAAGCCATTTGGGCGTAGGCATTTAAATAAATCCAATTTCTTGGGGCATCCCCTCCGTTCTTCTTTACAAACTCGGCAATTGCTTTGGAGTAAAACTGTACTGCTAGATTAGGATCGCCCCCAAACATCGAAGGAGCATAATGAGCCGAATTGGCCTTCTCGAGCAGAGCCTGGGGCGCATTGGGGTTCAGTTCTATCGACTCGTTAATAACGGACATGCTGCGTGGACCAATAAATGGGGCTTTGTAAGGACTTAAAGCAATATGGTAAGCCATAAGCGCACCCTTCAGTGCCAAGACATTGGCATCGTTTGGTCGACGTTCGAATAGCCTCTCAACATTTTCCTCAGCATCGGCCAGGTACTTTCGGGCTGCTTTATTCTCCTTAATACCTAATAAATAACCGATATAACCATACTGGGTAAGCGTAATGTCGTAAAGCAATTCGTTGCTAGGGTTCGATTGATACAGGGATTTCATTTGGTTAAGAACTACAACCCATTGAGCCATTTCACCCGACTGGTATATCTGGTACAATCTCTCCTGATATCTAATACCAGTTGCATCCGCATTAATGGGAGTGCTAAATGATAAGAATAAAATTGTTATAAGTGCACTGCAAATTATTTTCATACTAAAATTGCTCTTTAAATACCCCTCCCCTTCCATATCAATTTTTTGGTTACTGAGTACCTAATGGCACTCACCAACAAATGCAGAAAGGCTAGTTGCTGGATGGGCCAAAGAAAAACATTTATCCAAATCGATTGTTCGGAAAGCTTGGCAACAAATATTCTAGAAGCAATAAGGCTAGAAAAAAACAGGAGCGCTAAAGGGAATGGCAAACCCAAAAGAATTACAATGGGGCCAAAAGTGCCAAGCAAAGCAAACAGAATAGTTATAGCTATACTCCCTCCAAAAAATGCGGTCACGTTTTTAGTAAATCCATTTATGGCATCGGCATATGAGCCATACATTCGGCATAAAATATCGTCGGTACCAAGGAGGGTGGCGGTGCGCAGCCTTTTCCTTTTTATCAATCGGCTGATGTTGATATCCTCAACGCGCGAATGTCTAACCTGGCTGTGCCATTGATTCTTATTGTACACTTCAGCATCAAACATCATCATTTGACCATTTGCGGCTGCTAACGAAGGAAACTTAGACCAACGTACAAGCCTGAGGAACAATAAACTTAATAGGATCCAGTTCATGCTGGGCACTACCAGTTTTTCGCCCATCGAAATAAGCTGCTGCCGCGGAAACATGCTTAGTAAAACTAACCGTTTGCGCTGCATATAGGATACTCCATTCGCCACTATATGAGGCGATACTTTTACATCGGCATCGAAAAATAGAAAATATTGGCCTTTGGCTTGCTGCGCCAGCCTATGACACGCATAGTTTTTCCCTAACCATCCCGTGGGAAGTTCCTCGCCCATTATCATACTCACCCGGCTATTCTGGAGTGCAAATCGGTTAACAATATGAGCTGTATCATCGGTTGACTGATCGTTGTAAACAACAATTTCTAAATTGCTGTAGGACTGATCGAGCAATCCGCCTAGAATGTTAGCTATGTTCTGCTCCTCGTTTCGAGCCGGAATTAAAACCGAAACCAACGGGTTACCCTCTACCTTACCGAAGGGCAAAATTGGTCGGGTAACGTAATTCAACATTGCTACCACAAAACGGAAAAGATTGAAAAAAAGAATTAATAGTGCGATATAAAAAAGAGTTGTCATGGTGTATGGAGATTATCCTGCTTTAAAATACTTTGGGAATAATGATGATTATAGGACTGTTCTAACTCATGCAAATCGGACGAGCCCCTGTACTCCATGAGCGATAGGGTTAATGTTGGGCGCCTAAAAGCATAGTAATCGACCAAACAAGCAGCAAATATTATACGTGCCTGAGGAGCATGTTTAACAATTCGAGAGATCCCTTTGTGAAACTTAATATTGGCCAAATGCGAACTTTCCAATTTGCCTTGGGGAAACATAATGAGAAAATTATTAGGGTTGGAAAGTATATCCGAGCAAAAATCAAGACTTTCAATTACTCCTCTAGATTTTTGATTGATAGAAAATGCACCAACCCGGCTAAAAAACTTTCGCTGAGCGAGTTCTTTCTCTAGCATCATAACATGAAACCGCTTTTTAAAAACCTTTTTATTGACATACCATCCAAAAAAACCATCCCACCAGCTAAAATGATTGGCCACTAGCAGCACCGATCTGTTATCGGGCAGTATGTCGCCAGTTATTATTACCTTGCTAAAATCCGAACAAATAATTGATCGGATGTAGCTATCGAGAAGCCAGCTGTGAACCTTGCTGTAGTTTGGCCTGATCATAAGCTAACGAAATAATTGAGTAGTAAATGTAGTAAAATTAACTGCTGAGTTCTAACGACAAAAAAATGGGAACCACCCTCGAGTGCATTAAATCACATAATAGATTGACAACAAGCACTCCTTTGAGCATTTTATTCTGTATCTCGAAAATTTCCTTTTACATTGTATTATAGTATTTTAAAGGGTTAAAACTTTCCGAATATTTACCTAATTTTGGCAATAATAAATGTAAAAAACGCATAGTTTGGTAAACAAATATTAGATATAATTAGTTTATCAAAAACATTTGATGAAAGATTTATTGAAAAGATATAAGGACTATGTCCGAAAAAAGTTTCTTGCCCCAGTTTTAGAAGAGCAGGAAACCATACAGCAGTGGCAGAACAATTTTTTTGCCACTATTATGCTATACCTCACACCCCTATCGATAGTTCTGTACATCCCAAGCCAACTTATGAGCTTTAGGGATGAACTTTACTCCCTTGCCATTGCCAATACAATTGCCTTAATCGCATTGCAATACATGTTCTTTAGCAAAAGGCTGTCGATAAAGATCAGGAAAATTATCCTGCTATCCATTCTTTATGGATTGGGTATAGCGTTACTATACTTTATGGGTTGGAGTGGTCCCGGATTGGTTTACCTGTTGGGCTTTTCAATATTCTCATCCTTAATCATAAGCATAAAAGCAGGTTACATCACCCTAATTATGAACATTGCCATATTCATCACGCTATCGCTATTGGCCAACCTCAATGCTTTAAAAGGGTCACTTCTTCAGGGGCTCGACTCCGCCGCAATAATTACCATTGGGTTAAACTTTATACTCCTTAACTTAATCCTTGTTACCACCATCGCCTCGCTAATTGGCGTGCTCCAAAAAAAGATGAAATCGGAATACGAAATCAACCTAAAGCTGCAAAGCGAAATGGAGGAGCATAAGCAGGCCAAAAAGCGTGCTGAGGAAAGCGATAAATTGAAATCTGCATTCCTGGCCAATATGAGCCATGAAATACGAACGCCAATGAATGGTATCCTTGGATTTACTCAGCTCCTACGCGAACCCCTTGACATAGAGAAGCAAGAGGAGTTCCTTAGAGTGATTGAATCGAGCGGACTACGAATGCTAAACATAATCAACAATATCATTGATATCTCCAAGATTGAATCGGGTCAAACAAAAATATCGGTCACCCCATTCAACATCAACGAGGAAATCAATTCACTTTGCACCTTTTTTGCCCCCGAGGCTAATGAAAAAAACATAGAGCTGATTTGCCAGAAACCACTGAGCGACTCAGAATCAATTATACATACCGATGGTGAGAAGGTTTACGCAGTGCTAACAAACCTCATGAAGAATGCCATAAAATACATTAGTAACGGGCAAATAATTATTGGTTACGAGAATAAGGTTAGCCATTTTAGTTTTTTTGTTAAAGATACTGGGCAGGGTATCCCCCAAGAAAAGTTGGAATCGATTTTTGAACGTTTTGTGCAAGCAGAATTATCATACGAAAAGTTGCAGGAAGGCGCAGGGCTAGGACTTGCCATATCTAAAGCCTACATCGAACTGCTCGGTGGCACAATTTGGGTTGAAAGTGAAGTGGGTAAAGGATCAACATTCTACTTCACTGTTCCAGCGTGTTCCAACCTTAAGGACAAAACTGGAACTTTGGCTGCACCTAATCAAGGGTATACAGTACCCAAAAATCTTAAAATACTTATCGCCGAGGATGAGTCTACTTCGGATCTGCTCCTAACCTTTACACTCGATAGCATAGCAAGGGAAATACTGCATGCCACCAATGGAAAAGCCGCCATTGACCTTGCCCAGGCAAACAACGACATTGACCTTATACTTATGGATATCAGGATGCCCGAACTTGATGGTTACGAGGCCACTCGACAAATTCGACAATTCAACAAAAGGGTGGTAATCATTGCGCAAACCGCTTATGGCTATACCAACGATAAAGAGCAAGCTCTGCTAGCAGGCTGCAACGATTACATATCGAAACCAATTAACAAGGAGTTGCTACTCGACAAGATTGCAAGGCAGCTGAAGCGATTACATTCAGATTCCGATTAGTACTAAAAAGTTGGGCAGGGTATTGCTCGGTATCGCTTGCGGATATTCGCTTTAAAGGTATAGCTTATGGCCACCTCATGCGAACCACCAGAACCAAAGCCCAAGCGCGATACAGTAAAATCGTAGCTGTAAGCAAAGCTCAAGTTTTGATGCCGATATCCAAAGAGGAAGGCTACTGCATCGGTGCCAGGATACTCCTTTACAAGCGGGATTCCGCGATACCAAGCCCCAAATATAAATGGTTGCCGATACCAATAAACCCCTAAATCGAGCTGCACCGACTCATCCTGGAACTTCAAGTTAAAAGCTGTGGTTATGCTCTCCTCAATAGGACGCATAATAAATCCTTTTAACACAAAGCGAGCACCACCATATACCGATACTTTAAATGGCGTTCGAGCATCATCGCCATAGAAGGTGCGCTCCGGACGAAGCATATGATCCCAGGTGCTACCCAGCCAGAGGTTATCTGAATAAGCTAAGATTGATGTTGACACATCGATATCGCGCACTGCTGGATTACCTGGGGGCTGAATTGACGAGGGTGGTATGGGATCGGATGTGAGCTGATCGCCGAAAATTAGCTTGGTATAATCAATGGACTGCTGTATGTAATAAAACCCAATGCCAGGACGTATATGAAAATCGGGATGGGGTGTTATATCGTAGCTATACATAATACCGGCCATGGTTGTCCCCATGCGCCCATCGCCAGCAATATCGCCAACAAGCAGCAACCCAAGCCCACTTTTAAAATTGACAAAGTTATGATCGTACGAAACGCTGTAGGTTTGGTATGTTCCGGGAACCATAGACCACTGGTTACGGTAGTTAGCCACTACCCTTTGCCCCGGTATTCCGCCAGCATAAGAAGGAGCCAAATACAAGGGGCTGGCATAAAACTGCGTAAACTGTGGATCTTGTGAGTGTGCAGCAAGACCCAAAAAGATTAGAAACAATATGGTAATTAAGCGTTTCAGCGATTTCAATTTTATTCTTTTAAAACTATAAAAATACTATTTATATTGTGATGCTGGCTGCTCATTTGCCTGTGCATTGCTCTTTGTTGCGATATTTTGATCTGTTGCGGATTGAGTCAAATATTCAATCACACCCCTTATTCACTTCGACACAGGGTCACTTCGACAGGCTCAGTGACCATATGTTGCTCAGTGACCTTAATTCTCAACGACCGCATAACGCTCAGGGCATCGCAGGTGGTACACTGAGCTTGCCGAAGTGCTCAGTGACCGTGTGCTACTCAGTGACCATATACTGCTTAGTGACCGCATATCACTCGTTACTCGCAACAAGCAACTCGCCACCTACCTCAACAGGGTTACATTTCCACGTAAATCAAACAGCTCGCCATTGGAGAACTTACCCACAGCACGCCACACGTACACATCCTGGCTAGCCATTTTACCCTGATAGTAACCATCCCAGCCAATCTTTATGTCGTTGCTCTCAAATATTTGTTCACCCCAGCGATTGAAAATCATCAATCTATACTCAATGACCCCATCGGCAACAGGGTGGAAAACCTCATTTTTATAATCAACATCATCGTAATAGCCTCCATTTGGCCCCAACTTGCTAGGCATAAAGGCGTTGGGAAAACGAATAGTTCCTTCACCCTCGACCCAAACCGCTGGGAATCTGGAGTCATAATCCATGCACTCTTGAATAACAATATTTCCATCATCATCCTTATGTTCATACTCGGCAAAAGCCATAAGGCTTACTCTATACTCCCCAAGCTCATCGTAGACATGAATAGGATCCTTCTCACTCGATTTGGGCGCGCCATCACCAAAATCCCAAACATACTTGTTCGCATTCTCGGATAGGTTAAAAAAATGGACCTTGGCATTGGGTAACAGAACCCGCTCGGGCATTGCCTCGAAGTTGGCCACGGGGTTTTCAAACACCCTAAAAGTACGGTAGTAGTTTTTCTCTCCGCCATCGCCATATACCCTTAGGCCTATATTGTAGTAACCCGGTTCGGTTAACGTGAGAGTTGGCTCAAACTCGGTTGAGAATGGCTCTTCGGCGTTATTTAATCGCCACTCAAAGGCGGTAGAATTGTTTTCACTTAGGAAAAAGTGCGAATCGTTAAAAAATTTAATCACCAAAGGCGAGCATGACCTGTAGTTATCGGCTCTATACATTGATATGGGCTCTGGGGGTAGTAGCGTAAGCTTGTTGGAAATAAAATCGCTACACTTACCATTATCAATACTAAGGGTTACCTCATACCTAAAATCATCCTCTCTGAATCCCCAATGATCGTATGTGTGAGGCACAGTTTTATCCATACTACTGCTAGTATGCCCATCGCCAAAGGTCCAACTATGAGTCCAGGTGGCAGGCATTCCCTGTGGGCGCGACTGGTTTATAAACTCAAAACTCGACCCTGAATCATCTTGTGGATAAACCTGATGAGGTGGCGAAATGGCAAAATCGGCAATTGGTGCAGCAAATACAGTGATTTCCAAATCGGATGTATGCTCACAGTCGTACTCCGACATAGCCGTTAGCGTAACATTATAAGTTCTATCCTGGGTGCTATTATTATCGAAACGATAAACTGGCTCACTAGTTGATGAGGTGATACCGTTGTCGAAATCCCAAATATAACTCCAGGCATTTAAGGAACTGTTTACAAACTCAACTTCAAATGGGTTACACTGCTCATATACTCCATCGTCGGTATCGAATATTGCTGTAACCTCTGGATATGCATGCACCGTTTGGTAAGCAATATCGTTACAACCGTCTTCTGTCTCAACATAAAGCGACATGGTGAATGGTTCTATCTCATCGGAAAAATTACGGTATGAGTGCGTAACGGAGCCTTCATCGGTAGTAACTACATCATCCGACTCATCTCCAAAGTCGTATGTAAACTCTAGAGTTGAACCTTTACCCTTTCCAATAGACTGGTTAATAATCTCAAGGTTAAATGGCGAACACTCCATATACTCATCGAGCTCGATACGTGCCTGTGGCTTGGGCCACACAGTAACCTCAAAATCGATAAAATCGGTACAACCATGCTCTGACACAGCGGTTAATGTACCTTTATAAGCCTTATCTTCAACCAGCAATGGATTTTGATATTTCTGGGATGGATCCTGATTGTTGGTTTGAATACCAATACCCAAATCCCAGGTGTAATTTCCGTTATCAGTCTGCCCAAACACATTAGATGTATTCTGAAAATCGATATCCAGCGGGTGACAACCCTCCAAAGTGGCATCAAAACTTGGATATACATGGGGGAATACGCTAACTTGAATTGGTGTTGATGTTTTGGCACATCCACCACCCACTGTATAAACCGCAGTTTTTAGTGAGGTTGTTAGCGCAATTTCAGGACTCTGCACCAACAGCTCAGCATTTGCTCCCAACGGATTGGTAAAGGTAACCGTACCGGGCTCAGCATCAGTCGATGATGATGAGGGAGAAACAGCTGCACCATCTCCATTAAAAGTCCACTGATAGCTATACTCTGAGGATTTGGACGTGTTGCTAAGCACAACATCCAACGGAGTGCAGCCTTCAATCCTATCGACAGCAAACGACGACTCTACCCAAGGATAAACGGTTACCTGCGGAGTACTTGTGGTAGCCGTTTTAACACAGCCCAACGGATTGGTGGCAGTAAGGCTTACATCGTAAATATGCGACTGGGTTTTATCGGCATGGCCATACTCACGGGTTGCTGGGGTGATGCTGCTGGAAGTTGAACCATTGCCCAAATCCCAAACGAATTGGCCGTTCCAGGCCGTGGTTCCATCGGCTTTAACAAGATTTACCCCTGTGCTAGTATTATTAAAACTAACGGTTAGCGGGTTACACCCCTCGGTGGTTGGCAGGTTGAAGCTGGGGAGCATCTCGGGGTAAACCTGAATTTTGCGGGTAAATGTGTTGGCACAAGTACTATCAGAAACCTCATGGTATTGAGTAACTGTAAGACTCACATCGTACTCCTGTATCTGGTTTGGCTCATCGTTATAAAAATGGTAAGAATGGCTTACTTCGCTGGGAGTAAGGGTTTCCCCTTCGGGATTTCCGTTTAGCTGATAGCCATAATCCCAGATAAACTCGGTGGGCACACCCGTTTGAGCCTTGCTGTACTTTGATGAATTGGCAAAGGTTACTGGCAACGGATATTCGCAAACATCACCTATCTCGAATGTAAAGATGGACTCGACCTTGGGGTGAACCCTAACATCTACCTCGCGCTGAACTGTACAACCAGTAGCTATTTGCGTAGCAAAAATCTTAGTGCTAGTTATAAAATCCTCATCGCTTAAATTGGTAAATAGTTTGGTAACCAAAGGATCAAATGTTGTTGTACGGGTATTGCCATCGCTAAAATCCCATTGCAGGGAAACATCGTTTACGTCTCCTCCGCTGCTGCTAGCATTTTTCACAAATTCTAAATCAGCCCCATTAAGCCCCGAGCAAACAGCTGGTGGAATATCGTAAATTGGATTGAGAATTGGATAAACAGTAACATCTTGTCCTGAAATCGTTTGTAAACATGTTCTCGCGTTGGCTGTACCTTGATTCCATACTGTACTCGTCGTAAACTCAAGATTGTAAAGAGCAGTATTTACAGCATGGTTATTAATCAGGTTTATACCACTTAAATTATCACTTGGTGATGTTACGGTTCGGTTAGCCCCATCGTCAGTAGTTGTGAACTCCCATACAAATGTGCTATTTGCAATACTCTTATTGCTCGATGCATTGGTGAGGTCGATAGTAGTACCATTACATTCATCGGTTATAATAAAACTTTGAGCAGCTATTACGCGGGGATATACCGTAAAGCTATATGAATCGTCCTCGGTACAGCCCAAATGGTTCTCGGCAGTAAGGGTAATGGTATAATCTACAGGAGTAGTTCCAAAATTTCGGAAGGTTTCGGAAAAATCACTATCGTTACCATAAGGATAACTATTGGTAGTGCCCGTAGAGGTATTCTCTACCACCCAACGGTACTCACTAATGGATTCGCCCTTAGTTGCCAAATTGCTAAAAACATACTCGTCGTTATCGCAATTAGCGGTTAGATTACTCGACAATAAAGTTAGCTGACTACTAAGCTCAGGGTAAACCTCAAAAGTGTAATCGTAAAAATCTTTACACCCATGCTCATTGGTAACCTCTAACTCAATCCACTTGCCCTCAACAAACTCAGTATTATTAGAGTATGTTACCACAATAGGACTATCATTTTCATCAGTTGCCACCCCATTTGTATCCCAATTCCAATTGTATGGATCGGGACCAGTTGTAACGCTATTATTGGTGACGTTGATTACCGTTGGCGTACAATTGTCTGTAATATCGACCTCAAACTTGGCCAGCGGATTAGGATTTACGGTAATAGTTCCATTATCCTGTCCCACGCAGCCATCGACGCTGGTGGCGGTTAAGTGCACATCGTATGTTTTTTGGGTTGTGTGGCTGGTATTGGGCAGCGTTGGGGTAAAACTCTGCGCGCTGGAGCTAGTTACCAGCGTAGGCCCATCGAAAACTTGCCACTGAATATTGGTTACGCTTCCTCCTGCATATAAATCGGAAGTATTATCGAACGTTGCCGCCGATACGGGTGCACAATAATCGGTTGGTGCGGTTAAATCCCACTGAGCCTGAACCTCGGGGTAGATGGTAACCGTTTCCGTTTTGGTAT